>JANWJP010000074.1 GCA_025451895.1 Robertmurraya sp. | reverse complement strand
CAGTCCTTTCGTGCTCCTCGTACTTTTCAGTCTCATTGCTGTTCTTGTCTATTATCTCAGAGATAAAGGCTCGGTTATTAAATGGCGGGAGTTTTTTTAGCTGTTTTCTTTGCAAAATAAAGAGGCTGTTTTTGCAGCCTCTTTATTTGATTATTCCTGAAAAGGTTCGTTTTTGTTATTTGTTTTTCGCATAAATGTTCCAATCGGTTCCTTCCAGTAGATTTTTGCGTTTGGATATACTTCCAGAACTTTTTCTTCGATAAACTCAAAATCCTCGCGAACCATTCCGTTCAGGGCAGGGATGCTGTGCGGCCATATATCCACACTGACCACTTCAAATGCATTTGCAGTCGTTCCCAAATATTTTTCCCCTTCAAAGAGAACTCCTTTATAAGTAAGCAAAAAGTTTTTTCGTACATCTTTCGGATCATCCAATAAATAATAGCGTTTTTGTTCATGGGCCAATTCCAGTTTCCGTTTCGGATTTAAAATATATTTAAAGGCCATATAAATCAGGAACACAATTAGTGCAATAATCAGCAGTTGTATGAATCTCATATACATACCTCCATCCCGATTGTGTTTATAATAAAGATTATGATTTGTAAAATAAATGGCATAAATACAGGCATAGTTATTTTATTTACGGATTGTAAGGAAAAAAGGTTTCATTAGATTTTCTTTTTCAGGATTTTTTTTTATAGTAAAGAGAGATAAAAATAGGCTGGTGAATAAAATGGAACTTCAAGAACTGTTTATCATGCAAAAAGAGCTTGACCATCATATCGAGGACAAGCACCATCTGGAAAACGAGAATCTTTTTGACAGAAGAATTCTCGCTCTCCTCGTTGAAACAGGGGAACTGGCCAATGAAACAAGATGCTTTAAATTTTGGAGTTTGAAACCATCTTCCCCAAAAGAAGTTGTTTTGGAAGAATTTGTTGACGGAATTCATTTTATTCTTTCTCTCGGGATTGAATGCGGATACGACACCATTGGTGAAATTTCCGCTGCTGAAGGAGATCTTTCGCTAAATGATCAGTTTTTAAAAGTATACGAATCGATCTGTAAGTTCCGTTCATTAAGGACCCGGGAATCTTACATAAGAATGTTTTCTGAATACCTTCTTCTCGGAAAAATACTCGGCTTTACGGCAGAGAATATTAAAAAGGCGTATATCTCAAAAAATGAAGTGAATTTTAAAAGGCAAGAACAGGGCTATTAGGATATTTTTGTATATCAGTGATAATTTCATTATAATGGATCTGAGTGATATTGATAAAGGGAGCTGAAATAATGGTTAAGCTGGATGATACATTAACAATGTTAAAAGAGTTAACAGATGCAAAAGGTATTCCCGGAAATGAGCGCGAGCCGAGAGAAGTTATGAAAAAATACATATCTCCCTATGCGGATGAAATAACGACTGACGGGCTGGGAAGTTTAATTGCCAAAAAAGTCGGCAAAGCTGACGGACCGAAAATCATGCTCGCTGGCCACCTTGACGAAGTTGGTTTTATAATTACAAAAATTGATGATAAAGGTTTTCTCAAGTTTCAGACTGTCGGCGGCTGGTGGTCGCAGGTTATGCTTGCCCAGCGTGTGACAGTGGTAACAAGAAAAGGCGATATCACCGGGGTTATCGGTTCAAAACCGCCTCATATCCTTACCCAGGAGCAGCGGAAAAAGCCTGTTGATATAAAGGATATGTATATTGATATCGGCGCTTCAAGCCGTGCCGAGGCGGAGGAATGGGGAGTAAGACCGGGTGATATGGTCGTTCCTTATTTTGAGTTTACTGTGATGAATAATGAAAAAATGCTCCTCGCCAAAGCCTGGGATAACCGCATTGGTTGTGCCGTAGCCATTGATGTGTTTAAGAGACTTCAAGGAACAGAACATCCAAATATTGTATACGGTGTGGGAACGGTTCAGGAAGAGGTCGGCCTCCGCGGGGCAAAAACGTCCGCGCAAAAAGTTGCTCCGGATATCGGCTTCAGCCTTGATGTAGGAATTGCCGGCGACACTCCGGGGATTTCTGAAAAAGAGGCCCTAAGCAAACTCGGAGACGGACCGCAAATCATTCTCTACGACGCATCCATGGTTTCCCATAAAGGATTGCGTGATTTTGTAACGGAAGTGGCTGATGAGTTGAATATCCCTTATCAATTTGATTCCATGGCCGGGGGAGGCACTGATGCAGGTTCCATCCATTTGAGCCATCACGGTGCACCGGCTTTGGCGATTACAATTGCTACCCGTTACATTCACTCCCACGCAGGAATTCTCCATCGTGATGACTATGAAAATACGGTAAAATTACTTGTGGAAGTGATTAAGCGGCTCGACCGGGAAACAGTCGATAAAATCACTTACCAATAAATAATGGAAGCTTTTCGGAAAAACAGTTGCCGTTGAAATTTAAAAGTATGGTTGACTGAGCGATTGGCCTGTTGCTTCCGGTTTCTTATTCTTTGTTAAAAGGAACCCGGGGGGGACAGGTCACGCTTGTTTTTACAGACATTTTCGGTTGTATATGAATAAGCCCCGGGGGAGAAAATGCAGAGTTTGTTATTTTCAGAATCAGGGGTATGCAGAGTTTTGGACACAGTTGAATATAAGACAGGAAACAGCTCAAAATATCAATAAAAAGGAAAGGATGCCCCTGCAGATTGAGGTCATCCTTTTTTAATTATGGGGCTTAGTTTTCCCCTTATTTTAATCCGCTCTCAAGTGTTTTCACCATTTCCTGCCTTTCTTGTTCTGATGAATTATTCCAAATGATTTCAAAAAGAACCCCCAATCCGGGAAGCATTTTTTCTTCTCCAGTTTGAATGGCGTCAACAATGGTTTCCCGCAGTTCCTCCTGGGAATTACCGGAAATATTATGGATAATTGCGTTGCGCAAATTCAGATTCATTTTTACCCAGCTCCTTTTTATTTTGCTCTTTTTTATCCTGTCAATTGATTGAACTAATTATGTATTTTTTATTGCGTAAAATTTGTACATTTAATAACAAGAATGGAGATGTGTTTAAAAACTAGTGCCCGCATCGGGGATGAAATTGGAAATCAGGTTTTAGTTTGGAGATCCAGAGCCTTTTTCGATGCATGCAGATTAAAACAGGATTTAGTTAGTCAACTGGCTTCTGTTTGGCTGGTACGAAGATGAAAACGGGCCTTAGTGATTTAGCAAGTGGGTTCCGTACCGGAATGAAACAGGAAATTTAGGCTTCAGTTTGATGTTCCAGAGAAAACGGGACGCAAGATAGCATTTTGGACCCATTTATTCGGGGAAATTCCCTGCTAACGATTCTCAAAGCAAAAGTTGTCCAAATCTTATTCCTAAAAGAGCACTTTCCCATAGTGCAGACATATATAACGGCTCTTAAAAAAAAGCCTGCTTTATACAAAAGTTTTATGGCTGACACACAAACAAAATCCCATTCCGCTTTTGAAATAAAAAAATTTCTGATATGATAATTAGTTGAGGAAAGTGAAATGCAAAAGGAGAGACTCATTTGAAATATATTCATTCTGCCAAAAATCCTCAAGTGAAGAACTGGAAAAAGCTTCTCACGAGAAAAGAACGGGAAAAAACAGGAACCTTCCTTGTGGAAGGATTTCACCTGGTCGAGGAAGCCTTGAAGGCCGGGCAGGTTGTGGAGTTGATTATCCGCGAAGGAACCGACATTCCGGTGAGTTGGAACTATGGTGCCATACCGGTCACATCTGTTTCCGGGGAAGTGGCGGCAGCCTTGGCGGACACGGAAACGCCGCAGGGAGTTTTTGCAGTCTGTAAAATCCCCCGTTATCCAAAAGCGCCTGAAGGAAAGCGGTTTTTGCTGATTGATTCAGTCCAGGATCCAGGCAATTTGGGAACGATGATTCGGACCGCTGATGCAGCAGGAGTCGATGCCGTGATAGTCGGAACCGGTTCCGTAGATGTATATAACGGGAAAGTGCTTCGTTCAGCCCAAGGGAGCCATTTTCATCTTCCTGTTATAAAAGGCGAGCTTTTTGAGTGGATTAAGCTTTTTAAAGAACATCAGATTCCGGTATAAGGAACGGCCCTTGAAAATGGCGCAGAGTATAATTCTGTTTCCCCTTCGCCTTCTTTTGTCCTGATTGTCGGGAATGAGGGGAGCGGTGTAAATAAAGATTTGTTGATGGCAACAGATAAGAATCTTTATATTCCGATCAGGGGAAGAAGTGAATCGCTCAATGTTGCCGTTGCCGCAGGAATTCTGTTATATTATTTAAGTGAGTAATTTTTTAAAGAGTGAACGGTTGCCCGGTCCGTTCGTTCTAAAAAGGTCTATTACTCCTTGAAAATACCGGCAGAAGTATCTTGTTTTTAAAACACCTTTACTTTATAACAATTAACTGTTAAAATTGAAACTAAAATTTCAGAGTAAAAAAACGATGACGGAGAAGAGTAGCTTACCGGATCTATCCAGGGAGAAAATGCCGTTGACTGAAAGCATTTTTATAGAAAAGTAAGTGAAGTTCACCTCCTGAGTTGGCATCGGGACCATTTCTATTTGGGAATGTAAAGATGCCCCGGTTAACAACCGTTATGGCAATGAAGTGAACACAGTTTTTTGACAGGTATACTGTGTTAATTAGGGTGGTACCGCGAAATTAAATCTCGTCCCTTATCCGGGGGCGGGATTTTTTATTTTGCTCTAAATTTTATTAGTAAGTGCAGCCGGCCGGCATGTCAACACATGAGGGTTACATAATTTCCTTTTATTTTATTATTTGTTCACGAAAGGTTTTATATAAGGAGGATTTAATCATGGAGGAAAGATTAAAGGAACTTAAGGAGGAGGCCCTTCAACTGGTGGAGAAGGCCGCCAATTTGAAGGAACTGAACGGCATTCGGGTTTCCTATTTAGGAAAAAAAGGTCCGATTACGGAAGTGCTGAAAGGAATGGGCAAGCTTTCACCGGAAGAAAGGCCGAAAATGGGCGCCCTTGCCAATGAAGTCAGGGATACGATTGCCAAAGCCATAGAAAACAAGCAGGCTGTTCTTGAAGAAGAAGAGGTTCAAAGAAAACTTGCTGCGGAAAAGATTGATGTGACTCTTCCGGGACGTCCTGTAAAGGTCGGAAACGCACATCCTCTCATCCGCATTATTGAGGAAATTGAAGATTTGTTTATCGGCATGGGCTATACCGTGGCAGAAGGTCCGGAGGTTGAAACAGATTATTATAACTTTGAAGCATTAAATTTGCCGAAAGGACATCCGGCCAGGGATATGCAGGATTCTTTCTATATTACGGAAGATATTCTTATGCGCACTCATACGTCGCCGATGCAGGCCAGGGTCATGGAGAAAAATAAAGGGAAAGGTCCCGTAAAAATTATTGTTCCGGGTAAAGTTTACCGCCGTGATAATGATGACGCGACTCACTCCCATCAATTTACGCAAATTGAGGGTCTCGTCGTTGATGAAAATATTCGCCTCAGTGACCTGAAAGGAACACTTGAGGTATTTGCCAAGAAAATTTTCGGTGAAGACAGAGAAATTCGTCTCCGTCCAAGTTTCTTCCCGTTTACGGAGCCGTCAGTGGAAATGGATATTTCCTGTAAGATTTGTGGCGGTGATGGCTGCAGTGTTTGTAAAGGAACAGGCTGGATAGAAATTCTCGGAGCGGGAATGGTTCATCCAAACGTTCTGGAAATGTCGGGATATGATCCGAAAAAATATACCGGTTTCGCTTTCGGTATGGGACCTGAGCGTATTGCCATGCTGAAATACGGAATTGACGATATCAGACATTTCTATACAAATGATATTCGTTTCTTAAAGCAATTTTCAGTACATGAATAAGTTTGCGAAAACAGCAATTTTTAAGATCGGGAGGAAATACAAATGTTGGTTTCATATAAATGGCTGCAAGATTATGTGGATTTGACGGGGGTTTCCCCTCAGGAACTTGCTGAAAAAATAACTAACAGCGGCATTGAAGTGGATGGTGTCCAGGCGTTAAATGAAGGTATGAAAGGTTTGGTTGTCGGTCACGTTTTGGAATGTGAGCGGCATCCGAATGCTGATAAACTGAGCAAATGTCTGGTTGACATTGGCGGGGAGGAGCCTGTGCAAATTATTTGCGGCGCTCCGAATGTAGCGAAGGGACAAAAAGTGATTGTGGCTAAGGTAGGCGCAGTTCTTCCGGGCAATTTTAAAATTAAAAGGGCTAAGCTGCGCGGTGAAGAGTCAAACGGAATGATCTGCTCCCTTCAGGAACTTGGCGTTGAAAGCAAGCTTATTTCCAAGGAATTCTCTGATGGAATCTTTGTTTTTCCCGAGGATGTAACCCCCGGTGAGGAAGCCCTTGAAAAAATTAACAGGGACGATCAGGTGCTTGAATTTGATTTAACGCCAAATCGTGCTGACTGCTTGAGTATGATTGGGGTTGCTTACGAGGTTGCTGCCATTTTGGACAGGGATCTGAAGCTTCCTGAACCGGAAGTGACGGAATCCGGAGAAAAAGCGTCCGACTACATCAGCGTAAAAGTGGAAGCGCCCGAGGACAATCCGCTCTATGTTGCCAAAATTATTAAGAATGTAAAAATCGGGCCGTCTCCCCTGTGGATGCAGGGCCGTCTGATGGCAGCCGGAATCCGGCCCCATAACAATGTGGTTGATATTACCAACTATGTACTGTTGGAATATGGCCAACCGCTCCATGCTTTTGATTATGACCGTTTCGGTTCTAAGGAAGTTGTTATCCGCCGGGCGAAAAAAGGCGAGAAATTGACTACCCTCGATGAAGTTACAAGGGAACTGACTGAGGATCATCTTGTCATTACGAACGGAAAAGAGCCTGTCGCCCTGGCCGGTGTGATGGGCGGAGCAGATTCCGAGGTGAAATCAGATACGACTACGATCCTTTTGGAATCTGCCTACTTTAAAGGCCAAACCATTCGCAAAGCATCCAAAGATCATGGCTTGCGCAGTGAAGCGAGCAGCCGTTTTGAAAAGGGAGTTGACCCGGACCGTGTGCGTCAGGCCGCTGAACGAGCAGCAGAACTTCTTATTAAATATGCAGGTGGTGAAGTTCTTGAAGGTTCTGTAGAAGATAATTATTTAAATATAGAACCTGCGGTTATTTCCATTTCTTTGGAGAAAATTAACCGGATCATCGGCACGAATATTAGCATGGCTGAGGTTGAGGACATTTTCAGACGCCTCCGCTTTGAAACGGTAACGGATAACGATGTGATTACGGTAACGGTTCCGACCCGCCGCGGCGATATTACGATTGAGGAAGACTTGATTGAAGAGGTTGCAAGATTATACGGTTATGACCGTGTACCAACCACTTTGCCGGTCAGCTCTTCCACACCGGGGTATTTAACGGATTATCAAAGAAAACGCCGCGCTGTGAGGAGATTTTTGCAAGGAGCAGGACTGTTCCAGGCAATTACTTATTCTCTGACAAGTCCTGCCAAGGCTGGAAAATTGGCCCTTGAAACCCGCGAACCGGTTAAATTGGCGATGCCGATGAGCGAAGACAGAAGTACTTTGAGAATGAGCCTTCTTCCCCAACTGTTGGAAGTAGTGAAGTACAATCTCGCACGGCAAAACGACAGTGTAGCTCTGTATGAAGCTGGAACCGTCTTTTTGTCAAAAGGGGCCAATGTACAGCCCGAAGAACGTGAACATTTAGCAGGTGCGATTACAGGAGTGGTTCAGGAAAATCTTTGGCAGGGAGAAAAGAAAACAGCTGATTTCTTTGTTCTCAAAGGAATCCTCCAGGGAATGTTTGCTCTGCTGGGACTTGAGGACAGAGTGGAATATCGTCAGGCTGTTATAGAAGGAATGCATCCGGGCAGAACGGCGGAAATTTATTTGTCCGGTGAAAGAATCGGATTTATCGGCCAAGTTCATCCGGCCGTCCAGAAGGAGTATGATATTAAGGAAACATACGTCTTTGAACTCCTGTTGGAATCTGTACTCAGAGCGGATACAACGCCTCTTCAATATACAGCGATCCCTCGTTATCCTTCCATTACCCGGGATATTGCCCTTGTGGTGGATAAAGAGATTGTTGCAGGGGAATTGGAGAAAATCATTACCGAAGCCGGCGGTTCTCTCTTAAAAGAAGTCCGCATCTTCGACTTGTACGAAGGGGAAAAACTTGAAAATGGCAAGAAGTCAATTGCTTTCTCCCTGAAATATTATGATCCGGAAAGAACATTGACAGATGAAGAAGTTACAAAGGTTCATGAACAGGTTCTTGAAAAAGTGAAAGAAAAAACCGGAGCGGTTTTACGGGGATAAGATAAATCATACGAAAAGAGATTCAGCGCCAGTGTGCTGAATCTCTTTTTTATGTAGACTTTGCCTTCAAAAAGATGAATCTGTTATTTTCTCAGCCAGCGTCATTGCTTTTTTTGTATTGGCAAAATGAAGTTTTGCAAATTTATAGAGAATGTTGCTTCCTTTTTCGCGAATCAATTTGGCCGCCGCTTTGTCTACCTCCGGACCGGCGCCTTTTGGCAATGTGAATCCCGCCTTTTTGGATAATTGTTCGAAATAACTGACAAAAGCATAACGGGCAAGAATGGAGGCTGCCGCCACTGAAAGATGCAATCCTTCCGCCTTTGTTCTGAAATAAACATTTTTCCTGTAAATTTCTTTTTGACCCGTCAGATGCCTGTAATATACTTCCTCTTCTGCAAATTGGTCAATCAAAACAGCATCCGGCTGTTCGGGAGCAATTTTCTTTAAAACATGGCCAATCGCCTGATTATGAAGGAGCGCCTTCATTTTCCCCTGGGTCATTCCCGATTTTTGCAAATCATTATATTTTTCATTATGTAATACAAGCAGGCTGTGGGGAATCACATCTTTGATTTGTTTGGCAATGGCAATAATTTTATGATCATTTAGAGATTTCGAGTCTTTCACTCCCAACTCCTGCAAAAAAGGGATATGGTCTTTTTTTACATAGGCGGCAACGACTGTTACCGGTCCGAAATAATCTCCCGAACCCGTTTCGTCAGAACCAATCACTGACAGGGAGCCAAAATTGGCCGGAAGGCCGGTGTTTTTAGGGATATTTTGAGTGTTTTCGTTTTTTGTTGTTTTTCCATTGTTCCACAGACCGGCTTCGTCTTGGCAGCCTGTCCCTTGAAATAGCACTTTTCCCGATTTATAGGCTGTAATCGTGCAATTTGAGGTTTTTGCTGCAAAAACTGCTCCCGGCGGAATTTTTTCTGTTAAATTTGCCTGATAGTATTTCTGCATTTCCTGGATTTCTTTAAGGTTTGCTTTAATAACGATTTGATTCAAAGGCAGAAAACCCCTTTCTAAAAAATGATCATTCTCCTTGTCCCCTCTTCCTCTTTCCAAGCAAAATAAGTTCATGATATGATTATATTTAGGATTTATATTCGATTGGGGGCCATTGCATTGTCAGACATAAAAAAAGTTCGTACAACAGTTGATATTTACGGGCAGCAATATGTTATTGTCGGGTCGGAAAGCCCCACTCAAATCAAACTTGTTGCCGCAATGGTTGACGAGAAAATGCGTGAAATCAGCTCCAAAAACCCTACTCTTGATACCAGCAGAATTGCTGTTCTGACGGCTGTCAATGCAGTGAATGATTATCTGAAAATGAAAGACCGCTTGGAACAATTGGAAAAAGAATTAAAAAAAGAAAAGGACTGAATAGATTCATGCTGAGTCTCGCAATCTTATTAATATTGATATTCGGATTTTTTGTCGGACTAAAGAGAGGCTTTATTCTTCAGGTTATACATTTAGTCGGTTCTATTATCGCATTTATTGTTGCTTATTTGAAATATGATGAACTGTCTGCGAAATTGACGCTGTGGATTCCATACCCAAGCTTCACGCCCGGTTCGGAGCTTGATTTTATTTTTGGAAGCGGAGATTTTGAAAAAGCATATTACCGAGCCATCGCTTTTGTTGCCATTTTTATCGGTGTAAAGATTGTATTGCAAATTATTGGCAGTATGCTGGATTTTGTGGCCGGGCTTCCCGTCCTAAAAACGTTGAACACCTGGGCCGGTGCCGCGCTCGGATTTATTGAAGTATATTTGTTGGTTTTTATTGTATTATACATAGCAGCGCTTCTTCCAATCGATTTTATTCAGAATTTAATTAATAAGTCACTTGTTGCAACGTTAATTATTGAGCATACACCGATTATTTCTTCGCTCATAAGGGATTGGTGGATCGGCGGACGGTAATTGGCTGAGCTTCTCTTAGCAAGAGAAGCTTTTTATCTTTTAGCAAAACCGGCCTATAAAAATACGTCAGTGCAAGTTATCCGGATATGGCTGCCTGCAAAGGTATCGTTAAAACAAAAACGGCCGGTCCATTAATAGTGCGCGTCAGTTCATGGAAAAAGGAAACAATATTAATAGCGGAACACAGTGATCTTTGCTATCATTTTGAAAAACATACATCAATATAAAAGGTCGGTGTATTTTTTTTGACAGTTAATAAAAAGGATGTAATTCGTTTATTAGAGACTATTGCCATATATTTAGAATTAAAGGGAGAAAATCCTTTTAAGGTTTCGGCTTTTCGCAAAGCAGCCGCTTCCCTGGAAGGAACGGAGCAAAGTCTGGCGGAAATTTCCGATTTCACAAAGCTTCCGTCAATCGGCAAGGGAACGTCTGCAGTGATCGAAGAATTCATAAAAGAAGGGCAATCAAGTCTTTTAAATGAGCTTAAGGAAGAGGTGCCGAAGGGATTGATCCCTTTGCTTCAATTGCCCGGGCTTGGAGGTAAGAAAATCGCCAGGCTTTATCAAGAACTCGGTATTGAAAGTGCAGCGGATTTGAAAGAGGCATGCCTTTCCGGAAAAGTCCGGGAAGTACCGGGATTTGGGAAAAAAACTGAGGAAAAATTGCTCTCAGCTCTCGCGGATGCCGGCGGAAGACCGGAGCGGCTTCCGGTTGCCTATATGTTGCCGGTCGCAGAAAAGATTGAAGAGAATATAGAAAAAATGTCAGGTGTAGAAAAATACTCACGGGCCGGAAGTTTGCGCCGTTTGAGAGAAACCATCAAGGATCTGGACTTTATCATTGCTACAAGAAATCCCGCAGAGGTAAGAGAACAGCTTCTGCAGTTTGATCATATAAAAGAAGTGATTTCTGCCGGGGATACGAAGGTTTCCGTTGTTTTTCAGCTTGAATATGATGTGGCAGCGGATTTCCGCCTTGTCAGGCCGGAAGAATTTGCAACCACGCTGCATCACTTCACCGGTTCAAAAGAACATAATGTAAAAATGCGCCAACTGGCCAAAAAGCGGGGCGAAAAAATTAATGAATACGGGGTAGAGGATGCCGGAACAGGAAAAATCATTACATTTTCCAGCGAAAAGGAATTTTTTGCCCATTTTGATTTGCCATATATTCCTCCGGAACTGAGAGAGGATGGAAGTGAAGTGGAGCAATATTCCGGGGACTGGGGACTGATTTCTCTTGATGATATTAAAGGTGATCTTCATATGCATACAACCTGGAGTGACGGGGCCCACTCCATTGAAGAGATGGCAGAGGCTTGCCGGAAAAGAGGTTATCAATATTTAGCGATTACTGATCACTCCCGGTATTTAAGAGTTGCCCGCGGCTTGACACCGGAACGGCTCCGGAAGCAAAAAGAAGAAATCGCCCGTTTAAATGAGAAATATAATGATGTAACGATTTTGGCAGGGGTTGAGATGGACATCCTTCCTGACGGGACACTGGATTATGATGATGACCTGCTGCAAGAAATGGACCTGGTTATTGCTTCAATTCATTCCGGTTTTTCACAGCCAATGGAAAAAATAATGAATCGCTTGAAAACTGCACTTCTAAATTCAAATGTTGATATTATTGCCCATCCTACAGGCCGCTTGATCGGGCGCAGGGAAGGATATCCTGTGGATATGGACCTGCTTATCCAACTTGCTGCGGAAACCGGCACAGCCCTTGAATTGAATGCGAATCCCCATCGCCTTGATTTGGCGGCGGAAAATCTTCGCAAAGCACAGGAAGCAGGCGTAAAAATTGTCATTAATACAGATGCCCATCAAACGGGCGGATTAACTCATATGGAAATCGGGGTATCAGCAGCCAGAAAAGGCTGGATCAAGAAATCGACGGTTTTAAATGCAATGCCTTTGGACGAATTGCTGGATTTTTTGCATAACCGTTAAATTACTTGCTTCAGACGGTTCATAGACAAGCGAGAAACAGAAACGTCCGATTGGAAAGTGGATAAATACCGCATCGTTTTTTGAACAGATGTTCAAATAAGAGACTTGCAGAAAAAGGGAGGTTTTGATTCCCGGTGCAGCAAAGAGTATTGGAAATTTTAGAGTTCAATAAAGTAAAAGAGCAATTATTGGAACATATCGCATCTCCTCTCGGTGAAGAAAAAGTTGCATCTTTGGTTCCGTCCGGGGATTATCAGGAAGTTGTCAGATGGCAGGAGGAGACAGATGAAGCGGCAGATGCCATACGTTTGAAAGGAAATGTGCCCCTCGGGGGAATATTTGATATCAGACCGCATATAAAACGTTCCGCCATAGGCGGCATTCTCAGCCCCCGTGAATTGACCGAGATTGCGAGTACGATTCATGCTTCGAGAATGATGCGCAAATTCATCGAGGAACTGACAGAGGAGCATGACAACCTGCCTGTTTTAAATGAATATGCAGGGCGGATGATTGTTTTGGCAGAGCTTGAAGAGACTATCCGCAGGGCGGTTGATGAGCACGGGGCTGTGCTTGATACGGCCAGTGAAGAACTTCGTATTTTGAGAAGCCGGCTTCGTTCGATGGAAGCGCGGGTAAGAGAAAAGCTGGAGAGTATCATCCGCTCCCCGAATGCGCAAAAAATGTTGTCAGACACTGTCATAACGATTCGGAATGAGCGGTTTGTCATTCCGGTTAAACAAGAGTACAAGGGCCATTACGGAGGGATTATTCACGACCAAAGCGCCTCGGGACAAACATTATTTATTGAACCGCAGTCTGTTGTTCAGCTGAACAATGATCTGCAGGAAATCCGGGTAAAGGAGCAGCAGGAAATAGAACGGATTCTTATGGCCCTTTCAGCACGGGTGGCAGAACATGCAGATGAACTGAAAGAAATTACTGCAGTTCTTGGAGACCTTGATTTTATGTTTGCCAAAGCCCGATATGGAAAAAGAATCAAAGGTTCGAAACCGGCTGTGAATGATCAAGGGAAAATTGTTCTGATTAAAGCGCGTCACCCGTTAATTCCGGCAGATGAAGTTGTGCCGAACGATATTATCCTGGGGGAAGATTATTCGGCGATGGTCATTACCGGACCAAATACAGGCGGAAAAACCGTCACCTTGAAAACCGTCGGACTTTGTACGTTGATGGCTCAGGCCGGACTTCAGGTTCCCGCTTCCGAAGGTTCAGAGGTAGCCGTGTTTTCGTCTGTGTTTGCGGATATTGGTGATGAACAATCGATTGAACAGAGTTTAAGTACTTTTTCTTCTCATATGGTAAATATTGTTGACATTTTAAATAAGGCCGACGCCGGCAGCCTGGTTCTTTTTGATGAACTTGGTGCCGGAACGGATCCGGCGGAAGGGGCCGCTTTGGCGATTGCCATTTTGGATGAAGTCTGCCGCAGAGGTTCACGGGTCATTGCCACCACTCACTATCCGGAATTAAAGGCTTACGGTTATAACCGGGAAGGAGTTATCAACGCCAGTGTTGAATTTGATATAGAAACATTAAGCCCCACTTACAAACTGCTTATTGGTGTACCGGGGCGGAGCAATGCATTTGAGATTTCGAAACGGCTGGGACTTCAGGACCGCGTCATTGAAGCTGCCCGCACCCATATGAGTGCAGATTCCAGCCGGGTGGAAACAATGATTGGGGCGCTTGAGGAAAGCAGAAAAGAAGCGGAAGAAGATTGGAAAGAAGCACATGAAATATTAAAGCAGGCGGAGAAACTTCATAAGGACCTGCAAAAACAAATGATCGCTTATTATGAAAAAAAGGATCAGCTGCTCAATTATGCGAAAGAACAGGCCAGGATGATTGTTGAGAATGCACAGCGTGAAGCTGAAGAAGTAATCCGTGATTTAAGGAAACTGAAACTGGAAAAAGGCGCAGAAGTAAAGGAGCATGAACTGATTGAATCCAAGCGCCGTCTTGAAGCCGCGGCACCTCAGCCGGAGGAAAGGAAAAAAACCGAATCTGCCGGCAAGGTGAAACACCGTTTTCAGCCGGGGGATGAGGTGAAAGTTCTGACTTTCGGCCAACAAGGCCAGCTGCTCGAACAAGTTTCAGGGCAGGAATGGCTTGTGCAAATCGGTATCCTGAAAATGAAGGTTCATGAGAAGGATTTACAGTTTATCAAAAGTGAGCCGAAAATTGAAACAAAACCGTTGGCAACCATTAAAGGTAAAGATTATCATGTCGGCCTTGAATTGGATTTACGCGGCGAGCGGTATGAGGATGCCCTTGTTAAGTTGGAAAAATATTTGGATGATGCCCTTCTTGCCGGACATCCCCGGGTTTCAATTATTCACGGAAAAGGAACCGGAGCCCTTCGCCAGGGAGTGCAGGAGTACTTAAAAAATCACCGTTCAGTAAAAAGAAGCCGCTTCGGGGACGCCGCAGAGGGCGGTACCGGTGTAACGATTGTTGAGTTTAAGTAACAGATATTCCAAAGTATAAGAACACATTTGAGGGGTTGACGCATTAGCAGACTCCTTAAGAGCCGGGAGAGTAATTTTTATGAATCAATTTTGGGAAAATGTATATGTTCAGACTGCAGCTCATTACAGTGTGGTCATTCTATGTGTGGTTGTTTTTTTAACTGTTTTCGAACTGGTGACAAAATATAATAATTGGGAAGAGATTAAGAAAGGAAATCTTGCTGTTGCCATGGCAACAGGCGGGAAAATTTTTGGCGTCGCCAATATTTTCCGTCATTCCATCACTCAGCATGATTCATTATTGACCATGGTCGGCTGGGGATTTTACGGCTATTTTCTGCTGCTGGCAGGATATTTTATCTTTGAATTTTTAACTCCCAAGTTTAATGTTGATGAAGAAATTCAAAAGGATAACCGGGCCGTCGGTTTTCTCGCAATGGTCATTTCTGTCGGTTTATCCTTCGTGATCGGTGCCAATATATAATTAAGGAGAGCTGGGATTGGAGAAATTAGCAAAGATTTTACTCGGTCTTTGTTGCATTTTTTTGATCTTTGGGGTACTTTATTTGTATTTTTCATAGGAATATTTGTTTATTTCAGGCTGCCTTCTTAAGGGCAGCCTTTTCCCGTTTGCCCTGCTGTTTTTCCTTTTCTCAAATATTTATTAAATATCATATCCGGAACAGGTTGATTCTCAAGGTATAAAAATTTTCAGAAAGTCCGGTTAGCACAGGAAACCGTCCCCTTTCCCTATCTTACAGACAGAGGAAAAAAGTAATAATAGTCTGCAGACACCTTTCATAAGTTCATAAATAAGGAAGATTAAAAAGTATAGAGATTATTTCTTTAAAAGATTAAATCCTGGTGACACGGACGGCAGGACCGCCGCGGCATAAATGGATTTTGCAGACAAAAATCTTTTATCCAACCGGGGGGGTGCAGGGATGACGGAAAAACCATGGCTAAAGGAGTATCCTGAAGAAATACCCGCTGCTTTAACATACAGCAGTGAACCGCTCCATCATTTCCTGAGAAAAACAGCGGAGGAATTTCCTCATAAGACAGCCATTCATTTTATGGGATACGAAATGAATTACCGGCAACTCTTTGAAATGACAAAAAAACTGGCCGGTTATTTGCAAAGTATCGGTCTTGATAAGGGTGAGCGTGTTGCGATCATGCTTCCAAACTGTCCGCAGGCTGTTATAAGTTTCTATGCGGTTTTAATGGCCGGAGGGATTGTTGTGCAAACCAATCCCTTATATAAAGAAAGAGAATTGAAGCATCAATTAAAAGATTGTGATGCGAAAATCATTATTACCCTGGATTTGCTGTTTCCCCGCATAATGAATGTAAAAAGGCAGACAGGATTGAGACATATCATTGTTACCGCAATTAAAGACTTCCTTCCATTTCCCGCAAATGTGATTTATCCGTTTATTCAGAAGAAGCAAACCGGACTTTCCATATCGATTCGGCACGAAGGCAATCACCATCTTTTTAAAAATATTTTAATTGAAAAGCAAAAGCCTTTAACAGAGTTTGACTATAAGACGGATGAAGATTTGGCACTCATTCAATATACGGGAGGCACAACGGGTTCTCCAAAAGGAGTCATGCTTACCCACAAAAATCTTATTTCCAATACGGTTATGTGCGAGGCCTGGCTTTACAAATGCCGGCGGGGAAAAGAAACAGTTCTTGGAATTCTTCCCTTTTTCCATGTGTACGGATTGACCACCGTTCTTCTTCTTTCCGTGATGCAGGGCCAAAAAATGATTCTTTTGCCAAAGTTTGAGGTTAAGAGAGTTTTAAAGACAATTGAAAAACAGAAACCTACTTTGTTTCCGGGAGCACCGACCATGTATATCGCTCTATTGAATGATCCCGGCATTCATAAATATGATCTTTCTTCTATTGACTCGTGTATTTCCGGTTCAGCATCCCTTCCTGTTGAAGTTCAGGAAAAATTTGAAGAGATAACAGGAGGCAAATTGGTCGAAGGATACGGTTTGACAGAAGCATCACCTGTTACTCATGCAAATTTCCTATGGGATCGCCCTTATAAAAAGGGGAGCATCGGTGTCCCCTGGCCTGATACGGATGCGGCTGTTTTTTCTACGGAAACAGGTGAGAGACTTCCCGCAAATGAAATTGGAGAAATTGCCGTCCGCGGTCCCCAGGTTATGAAGGGATATTGGAACAGACCGGAGGAAACGGCAGCGGTCCTTAAAGACGGCTGGCTTTTGACCGGTGATTTAGGGTATATGGATGAGGATGGGTATTTTTATGTAGTAGACAGGAAAAAGGACATGATCATTGCCGGCGGCTATAATATTTATCCGCGGGAAATTGAAGAGGTTCTTTATGAACATCCGCAAATCCGTGAGGCTGCTGTTGTTGGTATTCCTGACCCGTACCGGGGGGAAACAGTAAAGGCATATGTTGTTTTAAAAGCAGGGGGCAGGCTCGAAAGGGATGAGCTGGATGAATTTTTGCGGCAACGCCTGGCCGCCTATAAGGTCCCCCGTTATTATGAATTCAGGAAAGAGCTTCCAAAAACAGCTATCGGCAAAGTTTTGAAGAGAGTATTGGTAGAAGAGGAAAAAGAAAGGTGTTGAATAATTTTTTAATAAGGAGACGGAAGGGGAAGTTACAGACAGGTTATCATCCGGGTTGTTTGCGGGGGAAAACCTTTCATGCCCAGTTCCCTCATATGAATAAATGAATCATTTGGAAATAAGAGTAATTGGAAACGGGCTGAAACGGTAACGGTCGGCCCTTTCCATTTGTTAGAGGAAGTATAAATCTTTATATTAGTCAAATTTGTTGAATAACTTTTTTCTTCTATTATTGATGTATAAATTTTAATGAATGTATTTTCTACAAACCTGCTCTTTAGGATTTTTGCGGTCTGCTCCGTAAAATGGAAGTTTTTGTCGAAAAAACAAGATCAATATTTGCAGGAATTGACAGGAAAAGCGAGAAATTAATGTTATTGATAGATTCCCATTTTATGACGTGGACATAGGATCTGCCGTTTGCTGAACCCTCATCTGGAAGATAGCAGTTATTAGGACAATTCTTAAGGAAAGAGGTTTTCCGGTGAAGTTGTTAATGCTCAAAATGGCACAAACTGTCATAAACTGGAAGATAACTTAATAACTTTGCTATCCGTTTGAGAGGAGAAATAAGTTTTGGAAAACGGATTTTTTCCGGTTATGAAAGATTGAAACTTGAGATATCGGAACTTTCCATCCGTTTTGTTTGCACGCTTGTGCAAGATTAACATAAGCCCAGTAAGATCTTCCACTAATTACTTTGCGATGGGACAATCACTAATTAGGGATACAGGGAGGAATGACAGTGGAATACTTAAAGCTATCAAGAGAGAACAGGGTTGCAATCATTACGATTCAGCATGCTCCGGCAAATGCTTTGTGCCAAGGGTTGTTAAAAGAGCTTTCCGGCCTCTTGGATGATATTGAAGGAGAGCAAGATATCCGCAGTGTTATTATTCACGGGGAGGGCAGGTTCTTTTCAGCAGGCGCAGACATTAAAGAGTTTTCTAATTTAACAAAGGATGAAGAATTTTTCAACCTTGCCCGGAATGGCCAAAAGGTTTTCGAGAGGATAGAAAAGTTTTCAAAACCGATTATTGCCGCCATTCACGGTGCCGCCCTTGGAGGAGGGCTGGAACTTGCCATGTCATGCCATATCAGGCTTGTTACTGAAAACGCAAAGCTCGGACTGCCGGAGTTGCAGCTTGGACTTATTCCCGGTTTTGCCGGAACCCAGCGTCTTCCCCGTTATGTAGGAGTTGCCAAGGCTGCCGAGATGCTTTTAACTAGCGAGCCAATCAGCGGAACAGAAGCTGTGAAATGGGGCCTGGCCAACCACGCATATCCGGAAGCAGAATTGCTAGATCAAGCTCTTATTCTGGCGAAAAAAATTGCCAAGAAGAGCCCTGTTTCTGTCAAAGCAACGATCGACCTTTTAAACAGGGCAAAAACAGAAGAATTTTATACTTCTGTGGAAAAAGAAGCAGAACTATTTGGGAAAGTTTTTGCTTCAAATGATGCGAAAGAAGGAATTACCGCATTCCTGCAAAAGCGTGAACCAAATTTTGTTGGAAATTAATTTGATTTAATAGAAAAAAATAGTAATATTATTATCTGATATGTTAGAATATTAACATAATTTCAAAAATAGACATTTTCAATTGATGTTTCAATTTTGAGGAGGGAAAATGATGAACATCTATGTGTTGTTGAAGAGGACATTTGATACCGAAGAAAAAATTACGCTTTCTGACGGCCGGATTAATGAAGACGGAGCAGAATTTATTATTAATCCCTATGACGAGTATGCTGTTGAAGAAGCTATTCAAATCCGTGATGTCCATGGCGGAGAAGTGGTGGTTGTTTCCGTGGGCAATGAAGAGTCCGAAAAACAATTACGTACAGCCCTGGCAATGGGTGCAGATAAAGCGGTGCTCATTAATATTGAAGATGATGTGGAAGATGGCGACCAATACACAACTGCAAAAGTTCTTGCCGAGTATTTGGAGGATAAAGATGCAGACTTGATTTTGGGAGGAAATGTCGCCATTGACGGCGGTTCTGGTCAAGTTGCTCCCCGGGTGGCAGAGCTGCTCGGAATTCCTTATGTAACAACTATTACAAAAATTGACATTGACGGCCGAAATGTTACAGTTGTCCGGGATGTTGAGGGGGATGAGGAAACGATTGAAACTACCTTGCCTCTTTTAGTTACGGCACAGCAAGGGTTGAATGAACCGCGTTATCCATCGTTGCCCGGAATTATGAAAGCGAAGAAAAAACCTTTCGAAGAGTTTGAACTGGATGATTTTGACCTTGATGAAGATGATGTGGCGGCAAAAACAAAAACTATTGAAATTTTCCTTCCGCCGGCCAGGGAGGCAGGAAAGATTTTGCAGGGGGAACTTGCCGACCAAGTAAAAGAGCTTGTGAATCTCCTTCACACCGAAGCAAAAGTAGTGTAATAAGAAGAGTTCCTTTATATGCTCAACGTGTGTAAGCCTTACCGGTTCTTACATAAATGCAATTATGTTTGTCGGAAAATTCAGAAATAATGAAATCATACCGTTACTTTGTCAAAATTTAATCACAGGAGGATAATTGAATGGCGAGAAAAGTACTAGTTTTAGGTGAAATCCGCGACGGTTCATTGCGTAATGTATCTTTTGAAGCAATCGCAGCAGCAAAGACTGTTTCAGAAGGCGGTGAAATCGTAGGTGTTCTGATTGGTGATCAAGTTAGCAATCTTGGTGAAGAACTTATTAAATACGGTGCGGATCGGGTGATTGCCGCTGAAAACGAAAATTTAAAACAATACACAACGGATGGTTACGCACAGGCACTTATGCAGGTAATTGAAGCAGAACAACCGCAAGGAATCATTGCCGGACATACGGCAATGGGAAAAGATCTTACCCCTAAAATTGCCGCAAAATTAAATTCCGGCCTTGTCTCTGACGTAACAGCGATTGAAGAAGCAGGCGGCAATATTGTCTTTACCCGCCCGATTTATTCAGGAAAAGCATTTGAAAAGAAAATTATTACCGGGGAATTAATTTTTGCAACTGTGCGTCCTAATAATATTGTTCCTCTGGAAAAGGATGAAAGCAGAACCGGAGAAGTGAAAACAATGGCTGTTGAGGTAAAAGACCTTCGTACGGTTGTCAAAGAAGTTGTACGTAAAGCAAGCGAGGGCGTTGATCTTTCTGAAGCAAAAGTAATTGTTTCCGGAGGCAGAGGTGTGAAAAGCGCCGAAGGATTCGAGCCCCTGAAAGAATTGGCAAAAGTTCTTGGCGGAGCCGTAGGTGCTTCCCGCGGAGCCTGCGATGCGGAGTATTGTGACTATTCAATGCAAATCGGACAGACAGGAAAAGTCGTTACCCCTGATTTATACATTGCTTGCGGAATTTCCGGTGCAATCCAGCATCTTGCCGGGATGTCCAACTCTAAAGTTATTGTGGCAATCAATAAGGACCCGGAGGCAAATATTTTTAATGTAGCAGACTACGGTATTGTTGGAGATTTATTTGAAGTCGTGCCTCTTTTGATTGAGGAGTTCAAGCAACTGAAAATTAATGCTTAATAAATGAATGAAGCTTAAAGCTGCCGGATAAAATGTGCACGTTGATTGTACGAAAGCCAGCCATGCCATGCAAGTGGAGAAAATTAGCCGCATTTCTCTGCTTGCTTTTTTTTCGCAATGGTCATTAAATATTTCATATTAATAAAATGGTCTTAAAAAGAGGTTTTAAGTCCGGTTTTGGAATTTTATCTTTCAAACTGGATGCAACATGCAAAGTCAGTTCCCGTTTTGAAGCATTTTTGTAAGTATGGGATCTAAAAAGTCAAATTGGATCCCGTACTCGTTAACCATGTATCAACAAGGGATCTAAAAAGGGAAATTAGGTCCCGAACAGTCCGATTTTTAGATAAAACGGGCTCTAAAAAGTCAAATTGGATCCCGTACGCATTAAACATGTTGTAACTTGGGAACTAACCTGGAATATTAGGTCCCGGACAATCCGATTTTTAAATAACACGGGCTCTAAAAGTCACAGTCCAACTTTATAATTAAAGGAGCCCCAAAAAGTGATTTTGAGTCCCGT
>JANWJP010000073.1 GCA_025451895.1 Robertmurraya sp. | reverse complement strand
CCCCTGACCCATGGGACAGACAACCCGCCGGTTTGTGAATGTGGGACAGCGAACCTGTCCCTTTTTCCCGGTGCCTTGTCCGAGTTGGGTTTTTTGTGCATATTCCTGTCCTCAGGCTAATAAACTGTTACAAACCTTAACAAGAGAGTGTTTGAGGTGAGGTGTCGTTTGTAGGAGCAGAGGTGACAGTTATGTATTTGCTTATTCCCGGCAATGCCAGAGAGCGCGACTTTCTGCCGCACGTGATTGGGGAAGGGTTGTCCCTGGGCCATATTGATTTGACGGAAAGAATTCTGTTATTGCGATTAGACGGCTGTTGCTGAACAGTTTTTAGCCTTTATAATATGGCCGCAGATTCTCTGTTTTGTGAGATTATGTGCGGAATCAGTATTTCAATCAAGCGAAAAAGCGAGTCTCATTTCACACTTCTCACATCCAATTTAGGGAGGGCGAGTGGTGTGCACGATTACATCAAGGAGAGGACTATCAAGATTGGAAAGTATATCGTGGAGACGAGGAAAACAGTTCGCGTCATTGCGAAGGAGTTTGGCGTGTCCAAAAGTACCGTCCACAAAGACCTGACAGAAAGGCTTCCGGAAATAAATCCGGAACTGGCCAATGAAGTGAAGGAAATACTGGATTACCATAAATCAATTCGACATTTGCGCGGCGGGGAAGCAACCAAGTTGAAATATAAGAAAAATCAAACAGAAGGCAAGCCGGTCTGATTTAGTTTTTCTTAATCTTCTCAAATTTTTTTAAACAGAGAAAACGCACTGAATATCATTCCCCGCACTGGCTTCTTTTTTTTGGCTGTTTTTTTAAAAAAAAATGCCGCCTGACCGCGGGAAGCAGCCGCACTTTCTTAAAAATGGGCGGATAATCCCGGCGGATGTGTTTAAACCGATACGGTTCAGGGGAAAATGACGTTAATACGAAAAAAATCACAAATTCCTCCCGACATAAAATTGTCATAATTTTCGGTCGCAAAAAAACGCGTCTGACAACTGACGGTGTCCGATATATCAAGGTTTTCGCCCTTTTTAGACAAACCAATCAAATATATCACAAATTACGACAAATAGTTACCCTAATAGCATAAATATGATAAAATTATCAATTAGAAAACAGCTTGGTTCGGGATGGATTTAGACATCTGCGGAAAGTACATCTGCCATTTTAAGGAGTATTTACTAACTGATTTTTTTATTTTAACAAATGAACGCCGCTCCAGTAAATACTAACGACAGGGTGTGCTTGAGTATGAACCGGACAATGTTTCAAGGAGGATAAAAAGGAAAATGCTAGCGAGAGATATTGGAATCGACTTAGGAACGGCAAACGTACTTATGCACGTTAAGGGAAGAGGGATTGTATTAAATGAACCATCGGTAGTTGCTATCGATAAGAATACGAATAAAGTATTGGCTGTGGGTGAGGACGCAAGACGGATGGTTGGCAGAACCCCTGGGAACATTGTTGCGATTCGCCCTTTAAAAGACGGAGTTATTGCAGATTTTGATGTAACTGAAGCCATGTTAAGGTATTTTATTAATAAATTAAATGTAAAGGGTTTTCTATCCAAGCCCCGTATTTTGATCTGCTGTCCGACAAATATTACAAGTGTCGAGCAAAAAGCAATCAAAGAAGCTGCTGAAAAGAGCGGCGGTAAGAAAATTTATATGGAAGAAGAGCCGAAAGTGGCCGCCATCGGCGCCGGCATGGATATCTTCCAGCCGAGCGGAAACATGGTTGTTGATATCGGCGGAGGAACAACAGATGTTGCCGTTCTTTCCATGGGTGACATCGTAACCTCAGCTTCTATCAAAATGGCCGGAGATAAGTTTGACAGCGAAATTCTTCAATACATTAAAAGAGAATACAAGCTGCTCATCGGTGAGCGTACAGCAGAAAATATTAAAATTCAAATCGGTACGGTCTTTCCCGGAGGCCGCGATGAAGAAATGGATATTCGGGGCCGTGACATGGTGTCCGGTCTTCCGAGAACGATCACAATTCGTTCCGGCGAAATTGAACGCGCTCTTCGTGAGCCGATGGCTGAGATTGTTCAGGCAGCTAAGTCTGTTCTGGAAAGAACTCCGCCTGAGCTTTCAGCGGATATTATTGACCGCGGCGTGATTTTGACCGGGGGAGGAGCTCTTCTGCACGGCACGGACATGTTGCTGTCCGAAGAGTTAAAAGTGCCGGTTCTCGTTGCGGAAAACCCGATGGACTGTGTCGCAATCGGAACAGGAATCATGCTCGAAAACATCGACAAAATTTCCAAAAAGAGCCTGATGGCCTAAACAATGGCCTAAAAAATGGCTGAACAGAAATATCATAAAATATAACACAAACACATAACAATGAGCAAACCAAACAACAGGCAACCATAGGTACCTACAGGTGACAGGCGCCGGCACCCCAACGTGCAAAACTGCCTGTCACCTGTTCATTTTCCTGCTTTCGAATGCTTTTGTTTGTTTTCGTTTGCTTGATGGTGCCTGTCACCTGGTTTTCGTTTGTTTTCGTTTATTTGAAGGTGCCTGTCACCAATCCGGACATCCGGCCCGGATCTGCAAGCAGGACTCTTGCCTGTACATGCAGCAGGATTCCGCCAGCGGAGCTCAACCGGGCTTCTTCAAACCGGATTTGTACCGCCCCGGCACTGAAAAAACTTAAAATTACCGGTTTTCTGCCGATGAAAAGAGAGAGGGTTTTCCCAATGTTTTATTCAGGGGTGAGAGATGATGTTTAGAGGGTTTTATACGGCTGCCTCGGGAATGATTACCCACCAACGGCGGGCAGAGATGCTGACGAATAATTTGGCCAATGCGAATACGCCCGGATTTAAGGCGGAACAGGCGAGTTTACGCTCCTTTCCGGAAATGCTGCTGCAGCATATCGGAAATGTAAAAACCCCGGGATCGAATGGACGGCTTTCACCTTTTAATAAAACAGTGGGAACCGTGAACACAGGGGTTTATATGCAGGAGGCCGCACCGAACTTTTTTCAGGGCGACCTGAAAGAAACCGGCCTCTCCACAGATATGGCACTTCTTGACATCCGGATGCCGGTCAATGAGGAAACCGGCATGGCGGGAACGGTATTTTTCACGGTACAAACCGGAGCGGGAGAGCTGCGTTACACCCGCAACGGCAGTTTTACTATCGATGGACAAGGCTTCCTGACAACCGCAAGCGGCTATTATGTCCTTGATGCGGCCGGAAACCGGATTCAATTGGGCAGTGAACGGTTCAATCTCCATGACAACGGCCTGATTGAAGGGGAAAACGGCGAAACGGCCCTGCTCGGAATCGCTTTTGCGGACAACCCCTTCCAGCTTGTAAAAGAAGGCGACGGCCTCTTTCGCACGGAAAGCGGTGAGCCTCTTGCCAGTGCTTATGACCGGGAGGATGTGCAGTTTTCACTCCAGCAGGAATATCTTGAGCAGTCCAATGTGGACCCGGGACGGACGATGGTCGATTTGCTGACCGCATACCGGAGCTTTGAAGCGAACCAGAAGGTGCTCCGTGCTTATGACAGCACGATGGATAAAGCCGCCAACGAGGTCGGCCGCGTAAGATAAACCGCCGGCTGAAAGACCGGCTTTACAGGAAGATCGCAGCCGCACCTTATATTTACCTTTGAAAAAAAACACTGCAGCCGCACCGCATGCATTATTTTGAAAAAATTACAGGTACCGTAAGCGTTATTAAAAAAAACACAGCCGCACTGCAGGTATTACCTCTTGGAAAAAACACAGCCGTACTGCAGGCATTACATGGAAAAAACACAGCCGCACTGCAGGCGTTACATGGAAAAAACACAGCAACCGAACTGCAGGCATCATTTTTGAAAAAAACACAGCCGCTCCGGCTTATGCGCATAAAGGCACACACCTGCAACCGGCACAGGGCGCAGAGCAGCGGCAAGTTAAAATAAACGGAAACAAACTAATTAACGGGGGCGAGAAGGATGAACCGGGTGATGCTAACAGCAACGAACACAATGACCCAGCTCCAAAAACAGCTTGATATCATTGCCAATAATATCGCAAATATAGATACAAACGGTTTTAAGAGACGGGACGTCACCTTCACGGAACTTGTCTACCAGCATTTCAACAACCAGCGCAATCCGGCTGAAGAAATTGGCCGACTCACACCGAACGGAATCCGCCAGGGAACGGGCGCAAAAATTGCGCAATCAAGGCTTGTGATGACCCAGGGGGCGCTCAAAGAAACCGGCCGGGCCCTTGACACTGCTTTTACAAAAGAAGGTCAAATGTATAAAGTTCTCGTACGCACCGGCACCGGAGGGGACAGCGAAATCCAGTATACCCGGAACGGCGCCTTCTATTTATCGCCGCTTGGTGAAAATGAAACAGTTCTTGTCAATTCAGACGGCCATTTTATTTTAGATGAAAATAATGAACCGATTTATATAAACGGAGATGCAGAAAGCTTCATCATTTCCGAGACGGGCGAACTGACGGTGACGATGACAGACGGCACGGAGCAAACCTTTGCCATTGGCGTCATTCAAGTGCACAAGCCGCAATTTTTGGAGGCAAAAGGAAATAACTTGTACGGACTGCCGCTTAATTTTCCCGAACTGGGTGTTGCTGAGGAGGATATTTTCACCGAACTGACCGGCCCTCTCCGCGATGAAATCGGAATCCGGCAGAACGCCCTCGAACAGGCAAATGTGGACATGGCAAAGGAGATGACTGACCTGCTCAATGTTCAGCGGGCCTATCAATTCCAAGCAAGAGCAATAAGCCTGTCCGACCAAATGATGGGTCTCATCAACGGAATGAGATAGAAGGAGAAAGATCGCATGTCTTTTAAGGAAAAGAACGGAGAAGTAAAATCACGGATACAAAGAAAAGAACAAAAAAAATGGAAGACAACTCTTTTTGTCAATAAAGGCCTCATCGGCAAAAAAGGGGCAGAAACCGATCACGCAGAACCCGGCGAAAACGACCCAATCCGCGTCCGTCTCATCCCCATCTGGCTGAGACTTGTCATCATCGCCGTCCTGTTCGTTCTGCTCGTATTCATCGGCGCCATCATCGGCTACAGCGTCATTAGCGAAGGCAGCTTCACCGAGGTCTTCCAAAAATCAACCTGGACCAAAATCTTTGACCTGATAGAAAAAGAATAATCACGGTTATCCGCATGGCCTCAGACGCCGGCCGGGCGGATAACTTTTTTTATTTTTCCGGTGAACCCAAACAACAGGCAGTTTTTTTGCGAAAAAGGTGCCAATACAGCGGCGTTTTGTTGGACAGCCGATATTTCCGGGGTTCCTTGAGGTAAGCGGCAGAAGGGCTGAAGTTTGTTTTTGCCGGATTTTCCTGTGACACGTTGCTGCCCGGGAAACCGGATGCAGGTAATCTTACACGGTGGGAAATACCGAAGCGGCGCTTTTCGGAGGTAAATGAAAAAGGGCGCCGGTATTTCCCCGCACCGGACGCCCTGAAACAAGTAAAGATTACGAAAGGGGTCGCAATCATCATTCATTATAGGTTAAGGTCGGCATGAATTCAATTACAATTTTTAATTTTGGGAATTTTATTGGCAGTTTTGCGGGAGGCGGGAAGTTTTTGCGGATTTGAAAAAATTTTGAGAGTGTTGCGGATATTTTGTGAGTTTTGTGGAAATTTTGTTAGTGTTGAGAAGATTTTGTTAGTTTTAGGAAAATTTTGCAAGCATTGAGACAGCTTTACAAGTTTTCAGAAAATTTTACAAGTAATGGAAAGGTTTTTGCAAGTGTTGGGAGGCTTTTGTAAGCGCCTGGATGTTTTGCGAGCGCCGGAAAGTTTTTCAAGCGCCGGTGGGATATCTTGTGAGCGCCTTGATGTTCACTGCGTTGCATAACACGGTTTGTGGTACATGCAAATCTGCGGCTTTCCTCAAATAGCCACCGGGCAGCCCCCGCCCCATCGCTGCGTAAATACCAAGTTGCATATTTCTTCCATTAATAAGCATTCTAAGTTTGAGACCGGTGAAATCCGTCTTGCAAACGACTCTTTCTTTCCCTAAAATAGAATTATGAAACCTAGTATTAATAGGAGGTACTAAATCGTGGTTTTAGATATAAATGAAATAAAAAAGGTTATCCCCCACCGCTATCCGTTCTTGCTCGTTGATAAGATCATTGAACTGGAGGAAGGAAAACGGGCTGTCGGCATTAAAAATGTAACCGGCAATGAGGAGTTTTTCAACGGCCATTTTCCGGATTATCCGGTTATGCCTGGTGTTTTGATTATTGAGGCTCTCGCCCAAGTCGGCGCGGTTGCTGTCCTCATTCAGGAAGAAAACAAAGGCCGCCTCGCTTTCTTTGCCGGAATTGACAAGTGCCGGATGAAAAGGCAGGTAAAACCGGGCGACCAGCTTCGTCTTGAAGTGGAAATGACAAGAGTGCGCGGCTCCTTTGGCAAGGGTAAAGCAGTCGCAACCGTTGACGGTGAAGTGGCTGTTGAAGCGGAAATTATGTTTGCCCTTGGTGATAAGCAAGATTGATTCTGCCGCAACGGGCAATGCACTATAAAAGGGAAGTCAGGGAACTTTCTGCATGGGAAAAACTGCAGGAACCTGGCTTTTTTTTATAAATAGGAAGGGGTCTTGGAATCTCATTCGCCGATAAAATTGAAAATTCGCCGATAAAATGAAATTTTCGCCGATATATTTGAAATTTCGCCGATATATCCAAAATATCGCCGATATATCACCTGATTTCGCCGATATGTTGATTTATGTCACTCTTCTAATGGTAGTTTCATCACTTTTTCTCCTTTCACCCTCCATTTTCAAAAAGAATTTCCGGGCAAATGCAAGTTTTTTCCGATATTGGGCAATATAAGGGAGACCGCCAAGGGTCAAAATTAAAACGGAAAGGAGCCTACATATGAACAAGAAGCTGTTAGCGATGATTGGCGCTGCGATTTTGTCAATTTTTGTGATCAGCGGGTGTAACACGAATGACCAGGACCCGCCGCCGGATGATGATACAGAATTAAATGAAAACGGGGTCAATGACAGGGATGATAATAACAATGTAGACCTCAATGATGACAACGACCGGGCGGGCAACGGTGATCCGGTTGAAGACAACAACACCAACCGCGAAGAAGTTATCGAAGATCGCGGCGATGTTGTAGACGACGACAATCGCGACGAATAATTTTATTCCCACTTGACCAAGGAGAAAGGTTGTCTGAAAGGGGATGGACACCCCTTCACTCCCGCGGGCGCACATAGGGCGGGCTGCGGGCCGAAAACTGTCCCCGGAAGACAGCCAAAACCGTCCGGCTGCAGACAAGGCTTTTCTGCCGCCGGCCTGAGCCTATTTCTTTCATGAAATCCCGGATTTGAAGCAATTTTATTTGTGCATTCGCGTTTTACTGTCAGCTGTTCGCTTCGGCAGTGAAACATGGTACGGTGCTTTTTCAAATTAACATTGTTCGAACGTTATTTAGCATTTTCCACATCATTGCGTACCGACCGTACAGGATGTGGCGTTATTTGCCAACTCAAAATCCAGTTAGTTGTGTCATGCGGCACTTGCCAAAAAAAGCAATATCGTAATCTGAATACGGCGGCATTTGCCAACGCAAGCCGCAGTTTCGCCAACTGAAACGGCGGAATCTGCCATTCCAAATTGCAGTTTCTCCAACTGCAGCGGCGGAATTTGCCATTCCAAGTTGCAATATCACCAACTGCAGCGGTGAAATTGCTTACTCAAAATGCAACATTGCCAAACAAAAATTACAGTATCGCCATGTGTTACCCATTTTCCAAAAAACAAAATTGCAATTTCGCCATTGTGTTACGACACTTGCCAAGCCAAAAGCACAGCATCGGACACCTGATGCGGCATTTCTCCCTCAAATCTCAGCGTTACCATATGTCCTGGTCTTTACTACCCCAAATCTCAGCTCTGCCTG
>JANWJP010000072.1 GCA_025451895.1 Robertmurraya sp. | reverse complement strand
CGTGCCTGTAACGGAAATCAACAACCAAATTTAACAGAGCCAACTGAAAAAAACATTTTTTCAGTCAAGGGGGTAGTATGCCCAATTTTCCAGAGTTTGTAATAAAATTCCAGCTAATTTGATTGGAGCCTAATAATTTGTATTGGAAGCCATCAAATTTCAAGGAATTTTAGGTTTAAATAAACGATGCCGTAAGGCTATGAATATTTCAGGTCAACATATGTGAATGTACTATTTTATCTATTATGGTAAATGGAATTCCATGGAACAGGTTTTTATCTTTTATCAATCCTGACTTCAATGTTAATAGTAAAAGAGCAGGCTTTTTTATTTTTTCCGACATAAGTCTCCCATCCTCAAAAAAGAATTAAGTGAAGCAGCTTGTCAAAATAGATAAATGGTTTCCATCTGCCAAAAAATGTTCTTGTTGTGGCAAGGAAAAAGAAATGCCATTGTCTGAACGTGTATATGAATGTTCTTGCGGCTTTGTATTAGATCGTGATCACAATTCAGCAATCAATATCAAAAATGAAGGATTACGCTTATTAACATATAGAAGAATAACTTTTGGAACGAGAGGGTTAGCCCGGTCTATTTCTTATCGTTAGACAGGATTACCCGGGAAGCCCCCACTTCAAGGAACCCGCAAGGGTGGTAAGTGGAGGGCAGTTCACGATCTGTCCGGCATTGATAAAGTTGCCCTAAGCAGAACAAACATAAAGACTGCCAGGTTCACCGGAATAATGAATTGCCATAGACTCCCGGAGCATGGGTGTTCGGTTTGATGATCTGATATTCTATACTGGATGATCAAACTTGATTTTTCGAAATTGAAATAATATTCTTTAAAATGGTAATAAGTTTTTGACTGCCATTTTAATTTTGAATTTTTTATAAAAAAATTTAATTTTTATATAATAGATTTTCTTTATTTAATTTACGTGTTACGATAAAGACAAATTGCTTTGAAAAGAGGGCCTTTCATGCTGGGAATACTATCTGCGGGCATCGCCCCGGGATTAGCCATTTTAATATATTTTTATTTAAAAGATGAGTATGAATCAGAGCCTGTTTCATTCGTGTTCAGGGTATTTATTTCAGGGGCCCTGCTGGTATTTCCCATCATGTTTATTCAGTATGTGATTGAAACAGAAGGAATGATGCAAACGAATTTTGGCCGCGCTTTTTTTTCAGCCGGCTTTTTGGAAGAATTTCTTAAATGGTTTATTCTGTTTCATATCGTTTATAAACATGCAGAATTTGATGAACCGTATGACGGTGTTATTTATGGAGTTGCCGTTTCCCTTGGATTTGCAACGGCGGAAAATATTCTTTATTTGTTTGTTAACGGTCTGGATACAGCCATTGGCCGTGCCCTCCTGCCTGTTTCAAGCCATGCTTTATTCGGAGTTATGATGGGGTATTACATGGGAAAAGGGAAATTCAGCCCGGGCCAGACAAAAATATGGATGATATTTTCATTTCTTTTCCCGTTCATATTTCACGGAATTTATGATTATATTTTGATTGCCACTGATTTGTGGCTGATATTTCTTCTGCCATTTATGGTTTTTCTGTGGTGGTTTGCACTCAGAAAAGCGAAAATGGCACGTCTGTTAACAACAGTGAAAAATAATAATGTATCCAAAGAATCTCTTCCCCTTTAAGGTATAAGGGGAAGTTTTTTTATGTTCAAAAGAAGCCCACGGCCCGTCTATTGGTGTGCGGGTATTGCTGTTATTATGCCGTAAACCGGGTTGCCAATCCCACTGTAACGGAGGCCGGCTTTTTTATATACATAAGTAATGTCCATTGGATAAATAAGGCTCTGTATAAAATAATTCCATCTACAAAAAATAGCAATACATGAAAAATTCATCTGGGAGTGTGCCGATTTATGAAAAAGAAGTTGTTACTCTTAAAAGTCCTGCTTGTATTTTTGCTGTGTACAACGATTATCTTTGTTTCCGTTGACAAGGACAATATGGCGGTGCAGGCTTTTTCTAATCAGGTCATTCAACACGGGGCTGTTGGCGATGATGTGATAGAACTGCAGTCACGGCTACAGTATTTGGGTTTCTATAACGGAAAAATTGACGGAGTATTCGGCTGGCGGACTTATTGGGCTTTAAGAAACTTTCAATATGAGTTCGGGTTGAAGGTTGACGGTCTTGCCGGTCCAAAAACGAAAAATAAGTTAGTCAGTGTATCCCAGTATCATGAAGGGTTTGTAAAAGAACAGATTAGAAAGGGAAAAAAATTCACTCACTACGGCGGGGTTGATTTGAATAAACAAACCGGAGAAAAAAGAAAGCAGGGGCAACCGGCGCCTGCGGCACCAAACAGGGCACCTGCCCAAAATCAACAGCAGCGGCAGCAGCAAAACCGTGCGCCGGCACAACCACAACAAGCACCGGCACCCGGACAAAATGCTCCAAAACAGAATGTTCCTCAAAAACCGACAGCAGCAAATGTTCCGTCCGGTGTCTCACAAAATGATATCCGGCTAATGGCGAATGCTGTCTATGGCGAAGCAAGGGGAGAGCCTTACATTGGTCAAGTAGCCATCGCGGCAGTCATTTTAAACCGGGTTCAAAGCCCGTTATTCCCAAACACTGTTTCCGGCGTTATTTTTGAACCGCGTGCTTTTACGGCAGTTGCTGACGGACAAATTTGGCTTACTCCGGATGAGCAGGCGAAAAAGGCGGTTTTGGATGCCATAAATGGCTGGGATCCTACCGGAGATGCCATTTATTACTTTAATCCGAATACAGCAACGAGCGCATGGATATGGTCACGTCCGCAAATCAAAAAAATTGGCAATCATATATTCTGTAAATAAAGAGGTGAAGTGTTTTGCTGAGAACAATTCTGATTGGAGTATTAACACTCGGTATTGCCGGAACAGCCATCTGGGGCTATCAAGAGCATCGTGATAAAAATGCCATTTTAATCAATGCAGAAAACAACTATCAACGGGCTTTTCACGAGTTAACGTATCATATTGACGTGCTGCATGACAAAATCGGGGGGACTCTGGCTATGAACTCCAGAAAATCCCTGTCTCCTGCATTGGCTGAGGTTTGGAGAATTGCATCCCAGGCTCACAGTGAAGTAGGCCAACTTCCTTTAACTCTTATGTCTTTTAATAAGACGGAGGAATTTTTGGCAAATGTTGGTGATTTCAGTTATAAAACAGCGGTTAGGGATTTGGATAAGGATCCCCTTTCCGAAAAAGAATATCAGGCTTTACAGGAACTATATAAGCAATCGGCGGATATTCAAAATGAATTAAGGAAAGTTCAGTACATGGTGCTTAACAATAATCTCAGGTGGATGGATGTGGAACTGGCTTTGGCCACGAATAGAGAGCCGCAGGATAATACAATAATCGACGGTTTTAAAACCGTTGAAAAAACGGTTGAAGGATATAATGATACAAGCTTCGGCCCTGCTTTCATCAGCATGAAAAAGGAAGACGAAAATTTTCAGCATTTGCAGGGAGAAGAAATTTCGAAAAAAGAAGCTGTTTCGATTGCCAGAAAATATACCGGTTTTAATGGAGATGTTGATGCGAAAATAACAGAAAACGGAAAAGGTTCCGATTATGGTTTTTACAGCGTTTCGATAAGAGATCGTAAGACGAAAGAAGAAGCTAATATGGACATTACAAAAAAAGGCGGCTGGCCAATATGGTATATATTAACAAAAGATGTAAAACAACAAAAAATAAGTCTTAATGATGCCAGTCAGAAAGCCGTAAAGTTTTTAAAAGATCATAATTTCAAAAATCTTGATCTTTTTGAAAGTGTGCAGTATGACCATGTAGGCGTCTTTAAATTTGTTACGAATGAAAATAATGTCCGTATTTATCCGGATGCCATTACGGTAAAGGTGGCACTTGATGACGGAAGAATTCTCGGTTTTTCCGCAGAAGATTATTTAAAATCACATCATGTGCGCGATATAAAGGAGCCGGCTATTTCCATTGATGAGGCGAAGGAAAAAATCAATCCTAATGTAAAAATTATGGAAGACAGCCTGGCGATCATAATGAATGATATGAATGAAGAGGTTCTGTGCTATGAATTTTTGGGGGTTTTAAATGATGAAACATACCGTATTTATATTAACGGGGAAAACGGCACAGAGGAAAAAGTGGAAAAACTGCATCAAGCTGAACCCATCTATGAGGATATTGTATAGTGTAAGGCCCTAACAAGAAGAATAACACGATTACAGGAATAAAGTCCCGTTTTTGTATTGTCTTCCCTTTCATTCACATGTCATAATGGAAGTATACATTCCATTAACAGGATGTGTAAGGGATGATCATGATTGGTGATGTGATAATTTTGGAAACCGGTGAATCGGATCGCACCGAAAAATATAAATGTAAGCTGGAAGAACGGGAAAATGATATTCTTTTTATCGATTACCCGATTAATACTGAAACCGGGAAAGCGGCTTTTCTTTTGGACGGGACAAGACTGAAGTGTACGTTTGTTACCAGGGACGGGTGTCCCTATATGTTTCATTCTGTGGTTTTGGGAAGAACGAAAAGAAAAATCCCGCTCCTTAAATTAAGTTATCCGGGAGATGCCTTTCTGATTAGACGGCAAAGACGCCAATATGTCCGGGTAAAAACAGCGATTGATGTGGCTGTTCATCCTTTGAACGGTGAATTTTCCCCGTTTGTGGCAGTGTCAGATGATTTCAGTGCAGGCGGGGTGGCGATTTTTGCTCCAAATGACATTTATTTGGAAAAAGATATGAATGTCTGCCTTTGGCTCGCTTTGCCAAGAAAAGACGGAGAGATTAATTATTTAAATTTTGTCAGCAGAGTCGTCAGAATAAACAATTTGAATGAGTATCAAAACAGGGTGGCTTTCGAGTATACCGGAGTTAATCCTTTTGATCGTCAACTAATGATTCGTTTCAGCTTCGAACAGCAGCTATTGCAGAGAGAAAAAGGATTGGAATAATCATCCCGTTTACTTTGATTAAATTGCAGTTCCTTTTTGTAAATGAACTGCAATTATTCTTTTTACTGTTTCCATTAAATTCCTGTCTTAATATTTTTATATCTGTACATACTGTAAACATAGACTGGTTTACCCGGAGGAATTATGAAAACGGTTGAAAGAATTATTATAAAATTAATTATTATTCAATTATTATTCCTTATTATTGTCCAAATATTTTTTCATAAAAACAATATGTTTCCCGAGTTAAAAGAAATTACTCAATATGAAGGAGTAACGGAATATCAGTTTTCAAATATACTGGACGTTTTTAACAACGAATAGAATTTTAAAATGACTTAGAGATTGGAGATGCTTTTCGGCCCGCCATGTTCTTCCCTGAAATTTCAGAGAGAATTTGGCGGGTTTTTTTCAGAATGGGTTTGTTAAATTTAGTTGCTGATTTCCTTTACAGGTACACACGGTTCGCGGGTGATCGTCGAGCCTCCTCAGGCCAAGGAAGAAAGTCACAAAGGCGTTACTACAGGATGTGGCTTATTTAGTCTTTAGGCCAACAGGAAGTTGGTCACAAAGACGTTGCCACAGGATGTGGCGCTCTTAGTCTTTGATCCATAATATCGTGTCCCCGGGGTCCCGCCTGTCACGCTTTCCCTCAGGATATTGAAATTCATTCTTGAATCAGCACACGCCGACTAAATAT
>JANWJP010000071.1 GCA_025451895.1 Robertmurraya sp. | reverse complement strand
TTATATTGGATTTGGATAGGTTTACTACCAAAACCATTATAAAGGATTTTTTTATGGAAAAGTTTACTAACGAAATATTTCGTATTATCAATTACATTGCGTTATTTTAATGCGACATTAGTGATATTGTATGGAATATCTTTAAATAAATCATTGATACTCCCTCCGAATCACCCAAAAAGTCAACTTAATAACGTAAAAAATTGGAAACACAGGGAGTTTTCAGAGAACAGAAGAATTACAATTAGCATTTATTTTAACCTTAGTATAGACCCCATTAAATATAACTAAAAACAAATATAATAGACAAAAACCACCGCTCCCCCGTACTACCCGGGCATCATCTGCCCGGCCCCGGGGAAGCGGCACAAATTTACACTTCGAAATATTGATAGGCATCTTCTCTCAGGAAACTGCAGTCCGGCAAAAGCGGATTGATTCTTATTCGATCGGAGAGTTGACGAAATACCGGCGCAAATTGTTCGCGCTCCTTGTCACTCATCGTAAACTCAACACCGTATTCATAAAGTCCGTTTACCGGCTTTTTCCAAACATTCCGGCCTGTAAACTCCCTTTTATTTTTGAAAATCTCAGTGACAAACAAAAGGATGAAGTCTTCCTGAACAGGCAGATTGACATTGGAAATATAGCGGAGGCCTCCAAGACTGATATCTTTAATAAGAGCCTTTGACATGCCAAGCTTTGGATTTTTATTTTTAAATTTCAAAACTGTCATTTCCGCTTCGAGCGGGAAATCAAATTTTAAACGATAATATTTCCGTCTTTCTCTTAAAGGCGGCAAATCCTTTGCTGTCTCTTTGACAGCCAGTGCGCCTCCCTCCAACAGCAACTGTTTAAATTCTTTCTCGCCGACCGGTTCACTGAAAAGGAAACCTTGAACCATGTGGCAACCCTGCTCGTATAGAAAGCGGAACTGGTCCATTTTTTCAACGCCCTCGGCCACTACACGAAGACCGAGTTCTTTTCCAAGCAATACGGTACTCTTGATAATTCCTTCATTCGTTTTATTGGAACCGATGCCATCGATAAATGACTTATCAATTTTCAAAATGTCAAAATCAAGATCCATTAAATAAGAAAGAGAAGAGTATCCGGTTCCGAAGTCATCCAGCGCAAACCGGAGCCCGAATGCTTTTAATCCGGAGATAATTTGCTTAGCTTTGTCAATATCCTTAACCAAAACATACTCAGTCAGTTCCAGTTCAATCAGAGCGGGATTAATGCCGGCTTCCATAATCCAGCCCTTTACACTGTCCACAAAATCAGTCTTTAACAGTCTTTTCGGAGAAATATTTACGGAAATCGGCACTAGGGGCAGATTTTCCTTCTCCCATTTGCTGAGAGTCTGGCAAACTTTTTTCAAAACCCAGTCGCCTATTTCAAAAATACAGCCATTATCCTCAGCCATGCGGATAAATTCACCGGGTGAAACCATTCCCCAATCAGGATGATTCCAACGGATTAATGCCTCTGCGCCCATGATCTTTCTTGTCCGCGTATCTACCTTCGGCTGGTAAACAAGATAAAATTCATCATTTTCAACCGCTTTATGCAAATCACTTTCAAGCTGAAAAGATTTATACGACCGGACATCCAGGGAAGGGGAAAAGATTTGCCAGTCATTCCTCCCCTTATCTCTAATCCGTTTTAAGGCATGGTTGGCATTTTTTAAAAGCGTCTGGGAGTCCCTTCCATCCGTAGGAAAAAAGCTGATCCCGATACTGATGGTGACAAACAATTCATATCCGTCAATATAAAACGGAACATCCATCTCCTTAATAATTTTTTTTGCAGCCGGCAAGGCTTCATTTACTTCAGTAATACCGTCAATAATGAGCGTAAATTCATCACCCGCAATCCGCGACAAAAAGGATTTTTCGTCAAGAATGGCACGCAGACGCAGAGAAATGGCAACCAGCAGCTTGTCACCCACATCATGGCCGTACGTATCATTAATATAATCAAACATATCAAGATCCAAATAGAATACAGCAAAACGGCTCTTTACCAATTCGGCCTTTTTGATGCAATCATTTACATACTCCTCAAAATAATGACGGTTGGGAAGCTTCGTTAAACTGTCAAAATAAGCCAGCCGCGACAGAGCCTCCGTATAATTTTTCTCTTGTGTAATATCCTGGAAAACACCGTCAATCCGGCTTAATTTTCCTTCTTGATCCAAGACGGGAATAAAAACGCCGTGAACCCATTTGATCATTCCGTTCTCATCAAAAATGCGAAAGCGCAGCGTCTGTCTCTCCCCGCCAAATACCCTGCTGACAATTGTTTCTAAATGACGGGTGTCCTCCGGATGAACAGATTTTAATAACACTTCCGGATCTTCCAAAAATGCATCCATATTGATGCCAAAAATACGTTCAATTCCAACAGAGCAGAAAGTGATTTTCTGCCGGCTGAAATTATAGGACCATATTGCGGCATACAAGTGATCGGCAAGGGATAAAAGAGTTTGTTTGCTGATAGTCATCTTTTCATCCAATTTGCTGACCCCTGTAATTTGCTCAATGAAGCCGATAAAGCGGGCCATTCTTCCCCTGTGATCCCGCACCGCATCGAAACGCTCGAGGAGACAGCGTTCCCGGCCGCTTTTATCAATAATTCTATATAATAAAACGGACGATATCCCCTTTTTCAGCGCATTCTTAAGGGCCTTCCGATAGACTTTGCGATCATCAGGATGAACAAATTGACTGGTTGAATATAAAGAGGGCTCAAAAGAAACCGGATCTGTTGCAAAAATTTCATGCATCTCATTTGACCAGAAACACTTCTTTTCTGTAACATCATATTCCCATGTACCCCTGTTAAGGATCGTGCCTGGCTTATATAGGAGCGGAAGCGTCTGATCCGGGTCCGTTTTTTCTTTCGTCTCCACTTTACAAATACCGAAAATAAAAGTGGTCTTATTTGCAGACATCATCGGAATAAAAGTAAGCTCGGCAGGGATGAGTGCTCCCTGTTTGTTTCTCAGCATCGCGGTGAACGAAGCGGAAGAACCGCCTGCAGCCTTACGGAAATGCTGCTGCACTTCGTTGACATCACTTTGAACCATTTTCTCCTTCCAAGCAGGCATTTCTTCCAAATCATAGCCGAGAAGCTCTTTGAATTTTGGATTAACAAACAGAAAACGCCCGTTTATATCCATGGCAAAAACAGCCTCAGGACTTTCCTTATACAAGGCTTCCACAGTTTTTCATGAAAATTTTTCTTCAATCAAATAAAGTTCTTCATTCTTGTCAAACATACCCATCCTGCCTCCTAAACCGATGACGAAGAAGATGGCGATGATGAAGACAGCAACTTTCCGAATCAAATATATATGTAAAACAGAGGACATTATAACCTGCAAAATGCAGATCTTTTATTATGAGGTTCGTCATCAGTTTGATCATCATACACATACAAATCAAATAACCCGTTGTCAGTTTCCAATTATAAGCAGTAAATTCTCAACTTCAAGATAATTGTAACAAATATGGGAGTTAATACTCTGTGAGTTAAGTCTCAAAATCATCATAAAATGAATGTGCTCAAAGTATGCAAAGAACAGACAAACAGCGGCCGTGCCCCCTTTCCCCTGTCTTTCTTCACTTTCCTCACTTCAACCCTGCTTAGTCCGAACGTCCTGCCAACCTAAAACGAACCAAACAAATCAGATTCATCCTTTGCCAAAAAACAAAACAATCCCCTGCTTCAGCCGGAAAACTGCAGCAGAGGAGCATTCTCATTTCCTGTTCATTATCTTGCGGTAATTTTATCAATCGCCTCAAGAACCCGGTCCGGTTGAAATGGTTTGACGATAAAATCCCTCGCCCCGGCATTGATGGCATCCAAAATCATTCTTTCCTGCCCCATTGCCGTGCACATGATGACCTTCGCATTTTTATTGATCTTCATGATTGCTTTAAGCGCCTCAATTCCATCCATTTCATGCATGGTAATATCCATTGTGACCACATCAGGCTTAGTTGCAACGTATTTTTCGATCGCTTCTCTGCCATTTTTTGCTTCAGCAATCACTTCATGGCCATTTGCGGTTAAAATTTGCTTAATCTGCATTCTCATAAATGCCGCATCGTCAACAACTAATACTTTTGCCATTTTGCTTTTCTCTCCTATCCCATTTCAACTGCATTTGGCACATTGTCTTCTTCATAAATATCTAAAACTGCCTGCAAATTTAATATAATTATCAGTCTATTATGATCTTGAACGACACCGCGGATAAAATTTTTATCAAAGGCACCCGCAAGACCCGGTGAAGAATCAATGTTTGACGATGCAATATCACAAACTTCCACTGCTTCATCAATCATTAATCCGGCCTGAATATCCTTGATTCTGGTAATTAATATCCGCGAATCATCGGAAATCTCCTTTTTTGGCAAGGATAACCGTTCCTTTAAATCAATGACGGGAACAATTTCTCCGCGCAAGGAAATAAGCCCCTTAATATATTTTTCTGTTCCGGGAATTTCCGTAATCTCCCTCATCCTCTCAATGGAAGTGGCGCGCTGCACTTCAATTCCGAAAAATTGCCCGTTTAATTTAAAAATCATATACTTCTCCGCATTTTCCACCCGCAGTGCCTCCTTTTTTATTTGATATGCAAAACCCCGGCCGCACAATCCCCCGCCCGGGAGCCGGCCCCCAGCCGAAACGGCAGCCCCCGGACCAAAACAGGACATTAAAATCCGAACACCCGGAACCCCCGGGGCCCCGGCCAACTTCAAAAACAGCAGCTCCGGTTATTTTATTGAGAAATAAAAGCATTCGGATCGAGAACCAGGGCAATCCGGCCGTCTCCGAGTATGGTCGCGCCGGAAAAACCGAACACCTCGCCCAAATAGCGGCCCAGGGATTTGATCACGATTTCTCTTTGTCCGATAAAGCTGTCTACCATCAAGCCCGCCAGTTGTTCCCCCTTCTTCACAACAACAACCGCCGTCTCCTCATTTGATTTATCACCCGCAGACAACTCAAGAACTTCAGAAAGGGGAATAAGCGGAATGACCTGCCCCCGCAAATCCATCGCCCGCATCCGGCCCACCCGCAAAATCTCGTCCGGGCCCAAAATATACGTCCTGATAATGGATGAAAGCGGGATGGCAAAAGTATGACCCTCAACCTTCACAAGAAGGCTGGAAATAATGGACAACGTAAGCGGAAGCTGGATGGAAAAAATCGTTCCCTCTCCTTCCCGTGACGTCACATGAAGATGGCCTCCCAAGGACTCAATTTTATTTTTCACTGCATCAAGGCCAACCCCTCTTCCGGAAACATCGGAAACCTTATCGGCAGTTGAAAACCCTGACGCAAACACCCATTGAAAAATTTCTTCGTCCGGCAAGAAAGCCGCTTCTTCAGCCGTTAACAACCCCTTCTCCACAGCCTTTCCGGCAATTTTTTCCCGGTTCAGTCCCGCTCCGTTATCTTCAATTTCAATAAACACATGATTCCCGCTGTGATAGGCACGGAGAATCAAAGTTCCCGCTTCCGCCTTCCCACGTTTCCGCCGTTCCTCCGGCGGTTCAATCCCGTGGTCCATCGAATTGCGAATCATATGAACAAGGAGGTCGCGAATCTCATCAAGAACAAGCCGGTCCAGCTCCGTATCCTCCCCGTAAATCTGCAAATCCACCTTCTTCTCCAGCTCCCTCGCCAGTTCACGAACCATCCGCGGGAACCGGTTAAACACCTGCCCGACCGGAACCATCCGCAACGACAATAATAACGTCTGCATTTGCGAAGAAGTTCTTTTAATATCCTCCACATTCTCATCCAGTTCGCGGTTTTTCAAAGTTTCCGCAATCGTCTCCAGGCGCCCCCGCTGAATAATCAACTCTTCAAATAAATTCAGCAGTTCATCAATCCGCTCGACCTGGACCCGGATCGTATTTGTTCCATTTTTTGAAAAAACGGGCCAGGCACCGGAAGTTTCCGGGTTGTCCCCGGCCTTTTCCGTTCCTCCGGAAGCCGGCGAAACAGCCGGCTTTTCCATCTTCACCTCTTGTACTTCAGAAATATCAAGGAGAAGATTCTTAATCTGGTTTTGCTCAGCCTTAGTAAGAAACAACAATGTGAATTGATCATCAAAAAGGCCTTCCTCCAACTCTTCAACCGGCGGAACCGTCTGAATCACTTCGCCGCAGTTCTCGAGGGCCGCAAACACCATATAAGCGCGGGCGCCTTTTAATTGACAATCCTTGTGCAATCGGACAGTGATTTGATAAGCGGAGTAGCCCATTTCCCCCGCCTTTGCCATCACACGCCGGCCGTATTCGTCCATTTCCTCCTGCACCTGTCCCGGCTGGCTGGCTTCTTTTTTACCGGGATCAGTACGGACGATTTCATCGAGGGTATCGGACAAACGGCAAAAATCTGCCTCCGGCTCTCCGCCTTCAGCAATATCATCAAGTACTTGCTCCAGAACACGGATCACTGCAAAAACCGTATCAATCAACATCTCATCTGCAATTAATTGATTGCTGCGGATTTTTTCAAACACATTTTCCATGCTGTGGGTGACAGAGGCAATCCCTTCAAACCCCATCGACGCCGCCATTCCTTTTAAAGTATGGGCCGACCGGAATATTTCGCTGATTATGTCTGGGTTGTGAGGATTTTTTTCCAACAGCAACAAGTGGTCATTAATCGCCTGCAAATACTCCCGGCTCTCATCAATAAATAATGATAAATACGAATCGGTATCCATCTTATCCCTCCCTTCACGTCACAAATCGAGCAAAAGAAAAATGTCCAGTTTACCAAATGAAGCAATATCAATGGGAATATTTACTGCTTTTTCATACCCTGACAATACGGTATCGCCCTGCATAATGGTCGGAGCGGTAATCGCTGTTTGAATGCCTTTGTTTCCAATCATTGTCGAAAACGTGCCGGCAATCATATTTCCCAGTTCTCCGCTGAAGGATGCAAGCATATCTCCTTCCAAAGCCATTCCGTATAAAGAGCCGGCAATAGACCGGAAGACATCGGGAACTCCCGCCAGAACCATTCGTGAATGAACATCCCCGGTAATCCCGATTAAAACGCCGAATTCCAGTTTTAACGCACCTTCAAGCAGTCTCGGCTCAAGCAATTGATAATCCAGCGGCAGAACAATTTTCAACGCATCATGTACTCCGCTTTCCAATACAGTAAAAACAGAGTTTCTTTGAATTTCTTTCGTTAGCAAAAGCGTCACCCCTCCATTGCGAATGATGTTTTTAAAAGCAGAGTTCTTACGCGGGGCAGGGAAACTTCTTCGGCCTTTTCCCTTCTCCATCAATAACCTTTCCGGGCACAGCGGTTCAGAAAGCGTCTGCACCCGGGAAATTTGCCGGATTTTTATGCATCAACACAGGTTAGTTCAACTTAAATTTCATAATGATTTCCTGGAGTTTCTGTGCCAGTATGGCCAGTTCTTCACTCGCCTTTGCAATTGATTCCATTGAAGCGGTCTGTTCCTGCATCGTGGCGGCAACTTCCTCCGTTGCTGCCGAGTTTTCTTCGGCCGTGGCGGACAAGTTTTGAAGAACACCAAGAATTTCATTTTTCATCGTTTCCATTTCTTCGCAGGAAACGAGCATTTCGTCAATGACTTTGTTTGTATCACTGACTGCTTGCCTGATGGCTATATATTTTTCTTTATTTACCCTGGCGCTTTCCGCCTGCTCGCTTTCAATCGAGGCCACCCTTTCCATCATTTCCACAGCATTTTGGGCATTCAATTGCAGTTCCTCAACGATTCCGTCAATGGCTTTCGTCGAGTTGGCCGATTCCTCGGCAAGCTTTCTGATTTCCTCGGCGACGACGGAAAAGCCTCTGCCTGCTTCACCGGCTCTGGCCGCTTCAATGGCGGCATTCAAAGCCAGCAAATTCGTCTGGCCGGCAATGGATGCAATCACCTGGCTGGCCTGGCTGATTTTTTTCGCGCTGTCATTTGTCCTTAAAATGATGTCATGCACCTCATTTGTGGCCGCACTGCTTTCTTCCGTGATTTGAGCCAGATTGTCCATTTCCGTTAATCCTTCATCGACCACTTCCGCTATATTGCCGGAGTGATCATTAACATTTTCGGCATGCTTTTGCACTTTTTCAATCGCTTCACCAAGCAGGGTTGCCTTGGCCGCCCCGTCTTCCGTAAAATGCGCCTGATCAGCCGCGCCGCCGGCAATTTCTTCAACCGCTTTGGAAACCTCGTTCGCCGATGAGGCGGACTGCTCGGAAATGGCCGTTAATTCCTGCGAAGAAGCGGCAAGCTCTTCGGATGTGCGGGTCAGTTCTTGCGCGATTTCCCTGAAATTCGCAATGACCCTTTGCAGCGCGTGTGCAATCACGCCGAACTCGTCTTTTCTTTGCAAGTACCTGTCCGGAAGATCCTCGCTGATATCCAAATCGGCAATTTTGTCCCCTATTTTTATGCCGGCTTTAATAACCTTTGCGAACACATGGCTGAACCGGAATGCGGCAAGCATGGTAACGAGCATAATAATAACAACCGAAATCACCAAATTCTTTTGGAGAAGGCTTACTGATGATAAGACTTCTTTTTCATCCGCGGTGATGACAATCGTCCAATCGGTGCCATCTATCACGGTAAATGCCGCATAGAAATCCCGCCCTTCAAAGGAGAAACTTCCGGTTCCGCTTTTTTCTTCCAAAGCCTGTTCAACGAAAGCGGCAATGGAAGAAAAATTTTCATCCTGTTTATTTTCAAGAGGATTAAATTGGTTAAATACCCTCTCAATATCCGGATGGGCCACGATTGTGCCTTCGCTGTTTATCATAAAGGAATAACCCTTTTCGCCGTAGCCGTTCTCCTTAATCAAAGTGCTCAAGGCATCGCCCGGCCTTCTGCCAATCAAAGCCCCTTCGACCTCTCCGTCTTTCTTAATGGGAACGGCATACATTAAAACAAGTTCATTGGTTACCGAACTGATCAGCAAATCAGATATATTGCTTTCTCCATTCAAAGCTTTTCGAATATATTCGCGGCTGCTCAAGTCCGCAGTTGTCCCGTCAGGATAATGAGCCGTGCCGTCCGGAGTGACAACAGCCATGACCAGAAAATCGGTATGTGGAATCAACTCTTCAAGGGCCGGCTGCTGTCTTTCCCAATCCATGCTTTGCAAATCTTCTTGGAGAGCGAGCATTTCCAAAACCTTCAACTGAGTTTCCACCCGGCTTTTTGTCAAATCCGCCAGTTCACCGGCTAACATGCCAAGAGATTTTTCAGTCTCATCCTTTAAGGCGGAACTGCTGTTAAAAACAGCCAAAGCTCCTACTGCCAGAACCAAAAGCAGTAACAACGAACAAGAAATCACAATTAACTTCCCTCTAATACTCTTCATAAAACCCTCCTGTCCGGGACAGAGGGACTGGTTCACTGTCCCAAGTTCCAAATTCTAAGAAATTGCCAAAAAAAGTTTATCATGATATAATTTTCCTAGTTCAGAGGCTCCAGTCTAAAGTTTTTTTCATGAAAGAACTGAAAACGTTTTAAAATTGTCATAACTTTCAGGGGAGCTGAGAGGGGCTTCCGCTCTTCTGTGAGCGTGAATACTTACATATAAAGATAAACGATCTATGACAAAAGCAATATGTAAAAAGTCACTAAATCCGCAGATTATTACCATATTTTCGCAACTTAGACAAAATTTTTAAGGGTCAGTTTCTCCTCTAAAAAAGAGAGGGAAACTGACCCTGTTTTAATAGATTAGTAGTTCATATAGGAAACGCCGACAATGATTAGGAGGATGAAGAGAACAACGATTAAAGCAAAGTTGGAAATGCCTCTGCCTCCGCCGTATCCTGACATGGTCTTCACCACCTTTTTTTTCAAGCTAATGCAGTATATGTGAGGACGGCTTCCTTTGAAATGGACAAGCATGGATTTTGAGAATAAACACGCAAACGCCTTAGAATATTGACGGGAAAACGTCATCTGCAAGACGGTTAGGATTAATCGGGGACGATTGTGCGGGATGGAGAAGGAGTGAAGAACGTTTGAATCAGAGAGCTGAGAGCTGACTTTTCTGCTGCAGGCCATAAAAAAACGCCCATGCGCTAAAACAAACGGGCGGTTTTAATCAGCTGAATTCTCCTCTCTTTATATTTCACAGCTTATCACAAAACGGTTTATTTCCTTATCTAAACATAATTTTGCTCTTCCTTCAGAAAATGAATCGGCAGGTATATCCCCGCCAATTTTTCATTTCTCTGGAAATCTTACAGTTTTTCCACTTTCACAAATGTATGATGCAGCGGAGTCCGGGAACTGTGCGGATCCTCTTCTGATTGCGGAGGAAACAAACGGTTTACCTCCACTTCCGTATCAGAATGCCAACCCTCATAAATAAAGAGGGCATCCTCCGGAACCTGTGTGCTGTAAACAGCTTTAATTTCAACAGATCCGTAAGCACTGGATATTCTGATAATCTCACCGTCAAAAATCCCGAGTTTCCGTGCCGCGCGGGCATGGATTCCTACAAAAGCCTCTTTCTCATCCATGAGACGCAAAAAATGAAATTGAGAATTAAGCCTGTAAGGGTGATGGGGTGTAACGAGCCAAAAAGGATATTCTTTCGGCGGCGTGGTCTCAATAGACGGCTGTTCTGCACCTTTTTCCCCGTTCTCCCCTGATTCTTCAGTCAAATGATTGATTAACTTTTGCAAAGATTGTTTCCACATAACATCCTCACCATTTTCTAACGGAAAATACGGCCCGGGAAATCCTTTCAATTGGGAAAGGTCCTTCGCCCCGTATTTCTTATAGACTTCTTCATTAAACTGATTATTCAAATACTCTTCCTCTGACGAATGGACAGAAAATCTGTGAACACCGGGCAAAGCTTTCTCCAGCCGCACCGACAATTCTCTGACAATCTCCCATTCACTGCGGCTTTCAAAATAAGGGGCCACAGCCTTTTCATTAAAAGTCAGAGCCTGATGAAAATCATTCACAACCAAATCGGGTTCTTCAAATAACGTCGTAGTCGGCAAAACTAAATTTGCCATTTTCGCAGTTGGTGTCAAAAAATGATCCACAGTTACAACAAACCGGGCTGCCTGAAAACTTTTTTCCCAGCGCTGCCGGTTGGGAGACTGCGTCATCGGATTGGCACATGAAATCCACAGCATTTCCAAAGGGGAACCTCCCCTGTTTTCCCATGAATCGGACATTTTCAGGAAACGGCCGTTAAAAGAAAAATTATCGGCGGAAATCTGATTGTTAAAGATTTTCGCCGGTTTTTGTTTTATAAAAACAAGGGACCCGGACCTGCCAAAATCACCGTGAACGGCCGCCAGCGCCTCAATGGCACATATGCTTTTTTCTGCGTGTGCTTGTCTGAAAACACCGTTTCCGATCACATGAACGGATGGCCCCTTTTTCTTTAGCCATTGCAGTAATAAATGGAGAGCTTCTTCGGAAACACCGCTCGAAAGAAGTGCTCTTTTTTGGTCAATGCCCCGGATCCACTCCGCAAAACGTTCCGATTGCCCATCTTCCAAAAAGCCGGACAATTTTTCAAAAAAGCTGTTGCTTTCAGCCAGACCCTTAAGCAGCAGACGGGCCAAATCCCCGTCACCGGTTGGACGAATCTGAATATATAAATCCGCCAGCTCGGCAGTCTGCGTGTAAAGAGGGTCTATGACAACAACTTTTGCCCCTCTCACTTTTGCCTCAATCAGAAAAGGGATGAGATGAACATTGGTAGCGGCAGGATTCGCCCCCCAAATAAAAATAAAAGGTGCATCTTTTATGACAAAAGGATTCCTCCCTTGCCCTCTTTCAAATTGGCTCCTGTCAATGTTCGCTGTTGCAGAAGAATCTATGATTCTTGTCGCTCCGTCCAATCCTGCAAAAAATTGGTCGGTTACATAATGAAGCACACCCAAATTTCCTGTCCCTTTATAAAAACCAAGAGAATAGAAACTTTTATTCCGCTTATATATGTTCACCATTTCACCTATAATAAGTTCATAGGCCTTTTCCCAGGTGATTTTTGTAAATTTTCCCGACCCTTTCACCTTCTGATAATACGGATACTTCAGACGTTCCGGATGCTCGTTCATTTCCATTAAGGCAAACCCTTTGGAACACAACTTTCCTTTTGTGTACGGATGAGCGGGATCACCCTGCAACTCGGCGATCCGGCCGTTTTCAACAGTTGAAATGATCGTACAGCTGCTGAAGCAATTTTTTGAACAGGCATGCCGGAAAGTCTTTCTTTCAGTACAGGACAAAGAAGAACACCTCCAGATATAAAGCGGAGACGAAATATTTTTATACAATCATTCAAAAAAATGTCATTCAAAGTTCAATAAAATTTATATCAATATAACACTTGTACTCATAAACATATTATAAACTATAATTATATGATAGAAATAAATTATATTGACAAAATATTGAAGATTTTAAACCCCGATGTCAATCAAATTTAGTTAACTAATGATTTTATCCTAATGCATTGCACAGACTGCAAAACTTGTAACATTCCACAGTCATGCAGTGCCGGCCTTTCAGTTTTCCTGACAATAATGATCTATTTGCGCAAAGGATGAGCCAACATGAAGGATTCTTTCCAAGAAATGTTATTCCATATTCCGCTGCATCAGCTTACATTTCTTATCCCTTTACCAAAAGAACCGCTTTATTACGAAACCATCAATGGTTCCTTTTCTAAGGAATGGTTGACAACTCCAACTCTGGTAATAATCAGACAAAAAGAAGAACTCACGATGCTTAACGAGCCGGATATGGCCAATCAAATTATTCAGGATCCGAATCTCATCGGGATCATCACCTGTTTCGAAGAACTGCCTTCCATAAATGAAGACATATTAAACCAGCTTTATCAATGCGGGATCCCTTTTATTCATGTCGATGATCTCCAATCGCTGAAAATATTTCAAAAAGACATCCCATCCTATTCCTACGGCAATGTCAGTCTGGAATTGAACGGCTTTATGGAAAAAGGGTTCATAAACATCGCCTCCCGGCTCGCCTATGCACTGGAAACGCCTCTTCTTTACCTGGATGAAAATAACCGCCTGCTCTGGCATACAGGTCAAGAGAAAGAACTGCGAGAAGCCTCGCGGTGGATCAATGCACATCAGCGGGAATTGGAACAGGGAGAATCAATCATTGTTTTTCCCGGCCAAAATAAAAAAACTGACCAATTATCTTTTGATATTTACACGATTAATGTTGCCGGACTTCTTCAACAAAAGCTTATCGCGTCGTCACATCTGGCCCATTGGCAGAAAAAACTGATTGATAAACTGACAGGGTTAACAGCACTGTTGCTGCAAACAGAAGAAATGTTCCATGAACAGCAGCAACAGTTCCGGGAGCATTTTATTTATGATCTTCTTTACCATAAATTCGAATCACAGCAGGTCATGGTTAAACAAGCAAGAGCTTGGGGTTGGAATTTGGCAAAGCCTCATCACTTATTTGTGATAGATGCAGAATTACCGGGGGCGGCAGACGGGAACTGGCTGGACGGAATATGTGCCTTTTTGGAAAATAAATGGGCCGAAGAAAATAAGCCCTATATTGTATTTCCATTTCAGGATCAAATCATTGTCCTGATTCCCGATGAAGAAAACCGGACAACAAATGACCGCAAAAATTACATTCTGAACGCTGCCGTTGAAATAAAAAAAGAACTTAACCGGCAATGGCCGGAAATTCAAATACAAATCGGGATCGGCAAATGGTATCAAAGCACCCTGTTTTTAAATAAAAGCTACCAGGAAGCAAAGCTCGCATTAAAATTCGGACAGATTTGGCTGGAAGACCGTAATATTTATCACGTCAATGATTTAGGAGTTCTCCGCCTCCTTATCCACGTCCATGAAGAAATTTTAGATGACTATTGCCGGGAATATCTTGGCCAATTAATTGAAAGCGACAAGACACAGGGAACCGAGTATATAAAAACATTAAAAGCCTTTATCGGGCACCGGGGAAGCACAAGTGAAGTCTCTCAAGCATTATTTATCCATCCAAACACATTGCGGAACCGGACAAAAAAAATCGAAGAAATGACAGGTATTGAATTACAGGATCCACAGGAATTTATGAATTTGATCGTTGCGATTAAAATCCAATCTTTATTATCTTTGTAACATTGAGTCCGGCAAGGGAATGCCGGATTTTTTTGCCCTTAATCTTTGCAGGACTATTACAACAGGTTGCTCATTAACAGTCAACGGGCAACTTCTTACTTACCTTTTTCCGAATCAGCATGATTAATATATTAATAAAATTTATTCACAAATTTATTCAAGTGCTTCGACAGTGAACTACCCTCCACTTACCACCCTTGCGGGTTGTCTGAAGTGGGGGCTTCTCGGGTAATCCTATCTAACGATAAGAAACACGTTCCTTGAGGATGGGAGACTTCTGTCGGAAAAAGTTATAAAAACCTTTAAATATGTCTCGCAAATGAAAATCAAAACGGTTGATGTTATTTATGTCACACATATTCCGTCAAATCGCGATTTTCTTCAAGACCTTTTCACCATTTTATCCTGAAACCAGAAAGCCATTGTTATCCGGGCACAAATAGATCCCTAAAAGTATGGACCGGCACACACTCCTTAAAGGCAATTTATTTTATTAGAATAATATATGCAAAGGTATCCTGCCAAGCAAAAACAGGACTTTCAGCCATTCAATCCCGGCTGCTCATAAATTTTCAACAAAAGAACGGCAAAATTATTTTGTTTATAAAAAGGAGGTCAACATTATGTCCGGATTTATTGACAAGATTCAAAACTCCACCATAACCCGCAGAAATTTTCTGAAGGGAAGTGCAGCAACCGTAACTGCTTTAGGACTGGCCGGTTGCGGGAGTGAAAACAAACTGTCTTCGGTAAGCTCTGCTAAAAGCGTTGATGCCGAAAATGGAAAATGGATTTCGGCAGCCTGCTGGCATAACTGCGGCGGCCGATGTGTTAACAAAGCTTTAGTCGTCGATGGAGTTGTAATCCGTCAAAAAACAGACGACACCCATGAGGATTCTCCTGATTTTCCTCAACAAAGAGGATGTCTCCGGGGACGCTCTCAACGTCAGCAAGTCTTTGGCGCAGATCGCTTGAAGTATCCAATGAAAAGAAAGCATTGGAAACCGGGCGGCGGGGATAAATCTCTGCGCGGCAAGGACGAATGGGAGCGAATCAGTTGGGATGAAGCATTAACCTATATCGCAGATGAACTGAAACGAGTCAAAAAGGAATATGGAAATCGTTCAATATTGCATATTGGCGGCTGGAGCAGCCGAATTACTGATATCTCGAGAACATTGGGATTGTTTGGAGGATACTGCGAATATTGGAATACAAACTCATTTGGAAGCTGGGCAATGACGCCGAAAACAGTCGGCTTTTGGCAGCTGGATGCGTGGGACCAAACAGTTAACGACCGGTTTGATCTCAGAAACTGTGACACGATTATTATGCTCGGCATGAATCCTGCCTGGAGCGCCATGGGAAGTTCCAGCTGGCATTATTTACAGGCAAAGAAAGCCGGAGCCAAATTCATCGGAATCGATCCATTTTACAATGATACCTATGCTCTTTTAGAAGCAGACTGGATTCCGGTGCGTCCAAGTACTGATACAGCTTTATTATTGGCTGTGGCTTATGTGCTCATAACAGAAGATGATCCCGTCCACAAACCATTGATTGATTGGGATTTCTTAAAACGTTGCACGATCGGGTTTGATGCCGGCAGCATGCCCGAAGGTGAAGATCCAAAAGGAAACTTCAAAGATTATGTGTTAGGCACCTATGACGGACAGCCAAAAACACCGGAGTGGGCATCAGAAATTTGCGGTGTCGAATCAAGCAAAATTCATGAACTGGCGCTTGCTTTCGGAAAAACAAATAAAGTCGCCTTCCTTTGCGGAATGGCTTCAGCCAGAACAAAAAATTCCGACAACCTGCCTCAATTAATTATGACTATTGGCGCTATGACCGGACATATGGGAAAATCCGGCCATATGACCGGAAGCACATTGCATGCTACTTCAGGAAACGGGGGGCCGGCACTGGTTAAGGCCGGTTCGAACGGACTTCCGCCGATACCAAATCCGGTCGATGACGCAATCAACGCAGGCGAAGTTTGGAATGCCATTCTGGAAGGTAAGTACACTTTTACAGGCAGCGGCGACTTTACTTCACCTGACCAGTACCAGCCGGGTGAAGAAAGAGAAATTGATATCCGTGTCATCTACCATTCCGGAGGTGCAACACTGCAAACAAGTGATGGTATGACAAAAGGAATTGAGGCTCATCGAAAAGTAGATCTGGTTGTTTCCCATGCCCAATTCCTGACGACCAATGCAAAATATTCGGATATCGTTCTTCCAGTTACAACAGAATGGGAGAAAAAATATGGCGGTTTCTTAGGCGGCGGCTTAGTCCATACCGGAAACAGGGAAATGCTCATTATGTATTCCCAGGTGACAGAGCCCCTTTATGAAGCCAAAGATGATCAATGGATTGCCAGGGAACTTGCTAAAAAACTTGGAATCGACGAAAAAGAAGTCTATCCTTTTGATGAAAAACAACAATTTTTCAATACATTGGCAAGCATTCAAGTAGTGAACGAAGACGGAAAAACATATGGCCCGTTAGTGACAATCACCCAGGAAGATATTAATAAATGGGGCGTTGAAGGAACACCACAAACAGGAAAAATCACTTACGAAGAACTTAAAGAAAAAGGAGTTTATCAAGTTAAACGGTTCCAGGGCGATAACTACGGATATATTGCCTTTGAAGATTTTGTAAAAGATCCGGAAAAACATCCGGTCAGTTCGGAAAGCGGCAAGCTGGAGATCTACAGTAGAAAGCTGGCTGACACAATTAATAAAATGGGATTCAGTAAGATTAAACCTATCCCTGCTTATATAAAAGTAACAGACGGATATGAAGATACATTTGAGGATTGGGAAACAAAAGTAAAGGGAGAATATCCTTATCAAGTAATCAATCCTCACTACCTGCGCCGTTCCCACTCCGTATTTGATAATGTGAAATGGCTGCAGGAAGCCTGGCCGAATCCGGTCTTCATCAATTCCAAAGATGCTGAAAGACACGGAATTCAAGATGGAGATACCGTTCTGTTGACCAGCGCATATGGAAAAATTTTGCGCAGAGCTCTTGTAACAGAGCGCTTTATGCCCGGCGTGATCGGTCTTCCTCACGGCGCATGGGTGGATATGGATGAGAAAACCGGAATTGACCGGGGCGGCGCCGATAATATTTTAACCGGACAAGTACCAACCGGACAGGGTGTATCCGGCTTCAACACTTGTATCGTAAAAATGGAAAAATACGATGGAACTCCTCTTATTCCGGACGTTGAAAAACCGCAAAGAATTATTTTTTAGGAGAGGATGTGAACTAAATTGGCCAGAAAAGGTTTTTACTTTGATATGACTTCATGTATCGGCTGCCGTACATGCCAAATTGCCTGTAAAGATAAAAATAATTTAGATACAGGGATTGTTTTTCGAAAAGTGATTACGTTCGAAACAGGTGTTTATCCCGCTCCGGGAGTCTATCATTACTCAAGCACCTGTAACCACTGTGAAAATCCCAAATGTGTGGAGGGTTGTCCAACCGGAGCGATGTATATTGCTGAAGACAAAACCGTTCAGCACAACCCGGATAAATGCATCGGCTGTCAATATTGTACATGGAACTGTCCTTACGGTGTCCCTCAATACAATGCAAAGATAGGGAAAGTCAGCAAATGCAACGCATGTAAAGATTTGACGGATCGCGGGCAGAACCCTGCTTGTGTTGACGCTTGTATTATGAGATGCCTCCATTTTGGAGATCTGGATGAATTGGAAAAGCTTTATGGAGGCGGCACAATTTCCGAATTGCCAATCCTTCCGCCTGCATCAGAAACCAATCCGTCCATCAGGATCAAACCTAAAGCCATTGCTCTAAATAAGAATTTCAGGGAGAAGGAGGTTTAAAAGATGAAAGAACTGCCATTACTGCTTTTCACCCTTTGTATGCAAGCATCAGTCGGTACGATCATCATGATCATGGTAGCAAAGCATTTTCAAAGGGACCGGGAATTTAAGTCAGCAGCGTTGGTTGCCGCATTATTAAGTGTTGCGGGACTGCTTGCTTCTTTCTTCCACTTGGGTACACCGGCAAATGCTTTTCATGCCATTACTAATTTAGGAAGTTCATGGATGTCCCGTGAAATTCTGTTTACAAGTGCATTTGCCGCTTTAGCTGTGCTTTATGTATTTTTTGCATTTAAGAAGCCGGGAGCAAAGGGCGCAATCAACATCATTGGCTGGACTGCAGGCGTAATTGGTTTAATTGATGTATTCATGATGTCAAAGATATATACTTCATCAAGTGTTGCCGTTTGGCAAGATGCAAGCACCTTTGTAGAATTTTACGCCAGTGTGATCATTTTAGGAGCTGCGGTCCTGTTCTTAACAAGTCCGAAAAACTTGAGCGGTCTCACAATCTCCTATCTTGGAATTGGTGTTTTAACGGCTGTTGCTGTTCAAGCAGCCTTCACAATCTCCCATTATATTAATCTGGGAATGATGGACGGTCCGGGTGCCGTCAGTGCGTCACTTCTAAGTGATATGAGCGGACTTGTCATCGCCCAATGGCTGTTCCTCATCCTTGGGGCAGGATTTCTCATGTTCTCCAAAATTCTAGAGAAAAAGATTAACTTTACCGGCTATTATATCACGGGAACAGTACTATGCTTAGGCCTGATTATCGGCAGATATCTGTTTTACGCAATCTCTGTCGCATCGAGAGTAGGGTTGTCATAATGAAAACCAAAACAATGGAAAGTGTTCAAGTTCTGCTCGCCGGAACGACTTATATGTATCAACTTTTCCAAAATATTTTTGGCAATGAACCCAATGCTGAACTTTATCAAGCTTTAATGGATGAAACAACAAAGGATGTCCTGGAAATTTTCCGGACATCCGGCCACCCCGGCTTTGATAAGGGGATCGGGCATCTTTCAAGATTAGGAAAGTATTTTAACGGAGACACAGACAAAGCTCTGGAGCGTTTATCAAGCGAATATACCCATTTGCTAATCGGGCCGAACAAACTGCCCGCTCCCCCGTGGGAATCTGTCTATCTGTCAAAGGAGCACCTTTTATTTCAGGAAAGCACATTAAAGGTTCGCCAAGCCTATTTAAAGCATAACTTTATCCCGGCCGAATATCCGCATGTGGCTGATGACCATCTGGCACTGGAACTTGATTTTATGGCCAATCTCAGCAAGATGACGGAAGAGGCTTGTGCAGGGCAGGATAATAGCAGAGTACTGGAACTTCTCCAAGAGCAAAAAAGCTTTTTAACAGAGCATCTTCTCGCCTGGGTACCTGAATTTGCCGACAGAATACAAAAATCACCGACTATGTACTTGTATCCGGCAATGGCGAAAATGCTGAACGAATTTCTGCACATCCATTTGGAAGTTATTGAGGAAATACTTTCTGTGATATGACTATACGGAAACTGTCAATTGTCGTCTCAAATTGATTTTTGAATATCAGACAAAGGCAATTCAATAATGTATTTCGTGTTTTATAAAAAAAATAGATAAACTTATTCGATGTGAAGTCTGCTGAGTTTCTTAGCATGGAATCCCGAAAAATCATTAAAGCTTCCCAAAATATCATCCGATAAAACATTTGATAAAGCAGCAGTCCCTTTCTAAAAGAGACTGTTGCATTTTTTTGATTTTTTAACAACACCTCCTTTTAATTTTTCCCGGACCTTCCGCCATTCCCAGCCTCCAAGTCCCTCTTTTTTCAATAATTTTACTTCAAATCCCGATTACACTGTCCGATCCCATCTCAAATTGACACCAAGTTACGGGGCAAATTGCACCCAACTTACAGCATACTTTACTAAAAACATACAGAAAATAGTACTATTTACTCAGTCTTTTCGTAACCGTGATCCCTCTCTCAAAAAGCCCAAACATCAAAAATTCCATCTTTATGAAAAAATATGACCGTTTTTGAATGTTTTTGATTGACTTTTGATGATTACCTGAATAAAATAAAAGTGACCGGGAAAAACGTCCTGGTTTTGAAAGCGTTTTAGGAGGGATCGCTTTGTTGGAAGCAGAGCGTCATCAGTTAATTTTAGAGTTATTAAAAACAAATAATACCGTTAAGCTCCAAGAGCTTGTAGAACTGACAAACACCTCTGAATCAACCATACGCAGGGATTTGACCCAATTGGAACAGCGGGGGTTCCTTAAACGGGTTCATGGCGGAGCTGCAAGATTACAGGGAAAACTCCTTGAACCGACGATGACAGAAAAATCATCCAAAAACCTTCACGAAAAGCAGAAGATCGCAAAATATGCTGCAAGTCTTGTAACGGAAGGAGAAAGTATATACCTGGATTCCGGCTCCACTGTGATCGAAATGATACCTTTTCTTCCTGAAAATATAGTAGTTGTTACAAACGGGTTCATGAATGCCGGCAGATGCCTGGAAAGAGGCATCAAAACTTTTCTCACCGGCGGAATGATTAAGCCGACAACCCATGCCATGATTGGCCGGGGAGCCATCGAAGGTCTTAAAAATTATCATTTTGATAAATGCTTTATAGGAACAAATGGAATTCATCATGAGTTCGGTTTCACAACACCGGATCATGAAGAAGCGCTCATTAAACATCTTGCCATTTCCCTGTCCCGTGAAGCCTTTGTCGTTGCAGACCATTCCAAGTTCAAAGAAATTTCATTTGCAAAAATAGCCGATCTCAGTGAAGCAACAATCATTACTGATAAATTGGACAAAGAGGAAATTGAGTTTTATTCAAATAAGACAAACATTAAGGTGGCATCAACATGATTTACACACTTACTCTCAATCCATCCCTCGACTACATTCTGGAGCTGGATGAAATAAAACCCGGAAAATTAAACAGAACAAACAAAGAAGCTGTTTTACCCGGTGGAAAAGGAATTAATGTTTCGCAAGTATTAAAGAATTTTGGGGTTGATAATAAAGCGCTCGGCTTTTTGGGCGGTTTTACAGGGGATTATATTGAAAAAGTCCTCCACTCATCAGGAATAGAGACAGATTTTGTAAGAATAAAAGAACAAACCAGAATTAACATCAAGCTTAAAGCAGGTCAGGAAACAGAGATTAATGCCAGGGGACCCGAAATCACTGAGGAAAATTTTGAAATGTTAAAAGGAAGAATCTATGGATTAAGCAAAAACGACACTTTGATTCTTTCAG
>JANWJP010000070.1 GCA_025451895.1 Robertmurraya sp. | reverse complement strand
TTGAGCAGTTTTCGCGGCCATTTTGTCCTCTAGAACCGTTCATGAAGACATCTTGAGCAGTTTTCGCGGCCATTTTGTCCTCTAGAACCGTTCATGAAGACATTTCAATCATTTTTCACGACTAACTTGTCCACTTAACCCTTCATAAAGACATCCCTGATTCTTTTTGCAGCCAGGTTTTGTCCATTAAAGCATTCATAAAACAAATGCTCTTTAAAACCGCAGAGTTCACAATCATTGTGAGCAAACTTTTACATAAAAAAACCCCATCAAAACCTTTGATGGGACAAAAATAATCATCTTTTCGTATCATACCTGATCGCTGGAACGCTTGTTTAATTATTGACCCTTACTGACAATTTGGTCATAAACCGGCTCAAAGAAGGGATGCCGCCGTTTAATGCCACCCGCGCAAAAAGTCCATCTTTAGATTCTTTTTTCCAAATTCCCCCGGCAATCACAGTTATGTTTGTATTTTTATAAGCATCAGGAAACATTGGAACCGTTGGCCCGACCAAGATTATTTCTCTGGCATTCCTGCATGTGTCCAGCAAATTATCAATTGTATTGTTTACAAAAGTTGTGCCTGAAATATAAACAATATCACATGTTGGAAGCAACAAAGGCTGTGTTTCCGGGGGATGGACATTTTCCTTTTCGGCATTATCATAAACAATTACTTTTTTTGCTTTTTCCTCCATTTTATTTACTAAATTCCGGATATACCCGATAAACCCCACTGTATCATCCGTCCGGACTTGAATTGACTTCGATGCATCAGCCTCCTGTGCATCGGGGAAGCAGGATGCCGAAGAACAAGCATTTATCGCGGCAATCCCCAGTATTCTTTTTAAAATATGTTCATTCGGATTTACCGCCCACTTGCCCATCTCCACGGCAGGCATTCCCTTTATTTCTTCCGGTTCAAAAGCAATTTCATGGAGGTTCTCCAGTTCCTCATGCAAAATAAAACAAGTTCCCACACTGCCGTCATCCAAAGATACAGCCGCAATTGTCAAGCCGATTATTGCGTCTTCAATGCTCCGTTCTTTCAAAATGGGTTCCGCTTCTTTAAATACTCTGTTGATCAGCATTTTCACCACTCCATTAAAAATGTCATCTTTCATAGAAACGAATTACATAACAAAAGCTGCTTAACCTGCAGAAAAATAACATTATATTACAAAAGACATCAGCAACCGGCAATTCGATATATCTCCATCATTGAAACACTTCATCTTCCGGGAATACAGTCTTTTTTGCAGAGGATGTCCCCGGACATTGCAATCACCCGGAGCCAAAATATCTATAACTATAGTTTTGCCACAAAAAAACAGTGGACTAAAAACAGATCAATACATTCTCGCAAGAAGTTGTTCGTTAACGGATACCCGTTGAAAGATACATAAATTATCGTGCAAGTTACTCCAACATTAATTTAAACGTGCAAAATACTCCTGTAATCATTATACTGTCTGCTCACAGGTTAGCGCCCGTTTTTCAGATTTTCCTCCGGAAATTACCTCTCTTGCCCCTATTAAGCACGCAATTTTCCCGCAAAAAAAGCTGAATCATAAAGGAAAAAATCCTTTTAATTCAGCCTGTCCATTCCCTTATTAATTTTACTTCGATTAAAGACCATTACTCATACAATCTGAGTTGTTTTGAAAGCCGCTTCCCTTTATCTTCCACTCCTATTCGCGACTGCATCTTGGGCGGCAGAATACAAGTTAGATGCTCCATAACCGCAGGAGTTAATTCCTTATGATTTGTATGACCCGAAATTTCCTCTCCTACTAATGCCAACAAGAAAGGACTGTGACGATAAACAGATTCAGCAATTTCTATAAACATATTATTAACATAAAGCAGCCACGGATTATGCTCCGCAGTCGGCGGATACTCATAAGGATAAACTTGAGCCATTGCACTCTGCGGGATTGAAATATCCAGCCAGTCGGATTGGCCTTCAGATCTGATAATTGAAATCAGGCACGGAAGCGTATTTCCATCTGATAACATCACCAATCCATAAAGCCCAATAACACAGTCCTTTTCCAGTATGAGCGGCAATGCCAAAGATTCCGATTGATAGTCCTGCGGTCTTTCCCAAAATCCATTAAAAATATCAAGATTTTTCAATGCGTAAAGCGCCTGATTTAAACCGGCTCCTTTTTCATCAAAGGGGATCTCGATGGACAATTCATAATAACCGCCCGACCAAGTTTCCGGTTCTGTATACTCTGTATAATCCAAACTCTCACCTCCAATTACAAGAAAAGGTGCTGAGGAACTGTTTACCGGTTAAAATGAAAAACCTCATCAAGAAGACGGATCTTTTTCTCCGTATAATTCCGAAAATTTTCCTGATAATGTTCCGGGTTTTTCGGGTTGGCAAAACGGGTGATTTTTCCGGATTGCACATCAATCAATTTACTTGCGGCACCGCAGCCCAGCCCGATAATCGTTTGTTTTTCTTCCATAATTAAGATATTGTACAAACTCTCCTTGCCGGGAAGGCAATAACCGACATTTTCCAGATTGCCGAGGATATTTTTTTGCCGGTACAAATAATACGGATGATAACCGTGGTCCCTTGTCCATGTTTGCGCGAGAACCATCATCTTCGCTGCTTCTTCTCTTGAGGCAACCTGATATTTCTCCCTGTTCCGGGTCATTTCGGATGCCCGTTTAAAGGATAAGGTGTGGACGGTTAACGATTCCGGCAAAAGTTCTTCTGTCTTTTGCAATGAATATGCAAATTCCTCCATCCCCTCGCCGGGCAGACCGATAATCAAGTCCATGTTAATATTGTTCATTCCCATTTCTCTGGCAAGATGAAACTTGTCAATGGTTTCTTTAACAGTATGATGGCGACCGATTGCTTTCAGGGTCTCCTCCACATAAGATTGCGGGTTGATGCTGATCCGGTCAACTTTCCACTTTTTTAATACTTGTAATTTTTCCGGAGTAATTGTATCCGGACGGCCTGCCTCCACAGTTATTTCTCTGATATTTTCCACATCAGGAAAGGATCGGTGCATTTCCTCATACAGACGATCCATATCTTCTGCCGAAATGCTTGTCGGCGTGCCACCGCCAAAATAAACAGTCGTAATCTTAACATTCCTTTTCTTCAGCCATTCTCCGATTTTTTGCATTTCATAATGAAGCCCGGTTAAAAACGGCCGCACAGAATCTTTGTGGGGACCGATCGCAAAAGCAGGAAAAGTACAATAAGCGCATTTTGTCGGACAATAAGGGATGCCGATATAAATACTGACTTGATCTTTCAATTCATAAAGATCAGGAATCGCCTCCAGTTGGCAATTAATAATCTCCTGCATCAAGTGAATTTTTTCATCCGAAATCAAATATTCTTCCTTTAAAATTTGATGGGCTCTTTCCTGTGAACCTGTGTCCCGAAGAAGTTTGTGAAGCAATTTAACAGGACGGATACCGGTAAGAATTCCCCATTTCTGAATGATGCCTGTATATTCTTGCAACACAGTTAAAAAAACATGGGAAGCCGCATTTTTAACCGCTTTGCGCTGTTCTTTTTTATCTCCGTACGCCGGATAATCCTTTACAAAATCCGAACTAAAACTGCATCCTTTTTTATCATAAAGAACTGCATGGATTTTGATTTGATCAGTAATCTCTAATTCAAAACGGACTGCCAAATCGGCAGACGGATCCCCGCCGGAGACAATGACGGTATTTTCAAAAAATAAATTTGCAATCAGTTGCAGCTGGGATTCAAACTGCTGATCAAGGCCGGTTATTTGAATTCTCATCGCATTCACCTTTTATTTTAAACTTTCTTAAGTGTACAAAAGGGAGAATGAGGACGTCAACATATTATTTCTGCTGCAAAATCTGTTCCTCTACCCATAATATATAATGGGGATATCTTAGACGGGGCATATCAAAAAACTGAAAGAGCCGGACACACTGTTGCTTATCCCTTTACGGATAAAAAAAACTTAAAAAAGACAAGAAAAGGAAGGTCGATACCTTCCCTGATCGTCTATTTAATAATATTCATTTTTCTCAAGAAATCAAGCGGCTGTTGTTTACGGAAATGCTCTCTGATTACGAATGCAACTCCCTGCTGATGATTCGAGCGGGTAATCCAGTTCGCTCTCTTTTTCACTTCAGGCGGAGAATTCCCCATGGCAACACCGAGACCTGTCATTTCAATCATTTCAATATCATCTAAAGAATCACCAATGGCAACCATTTCTTTGCGGCTGATCCCCAGCTGTTTTCCAACCTGCAGCAAACCATTCGCTTTAGAAACTCCCCTCGGGACAATATTCAGCCTTGAAGGAGGCAATTGAATTATGCTTACTTCCGGATACATCGTGCTGATCACCCGGTGCAAATCAAACAAATCCCCTTCCTCATTAAAAAATACTTCAATCAGCGGAGGAGCAACAGGGTCTCCGTCAATCGTTTCACTGATGGAATCTACATACTGGTGCGGATAAAAAAGAGGATCATTTGGATTAAAGACCACTTTTGCGAAAAGATTGTCAAAGAATTTCGGTTTATTAATCAAGCAAAACCTCTCATGAACGACTCGAACTTGACAGTCGACTCCTTCAAGAAGCTTGACAATTTCAAAAGTAATTTCAGCAGTAATTCTATGTTCCGCAACAGGTTTTTCAATGTCTTTGGCGATAAACGCTCCGTTGTGAGTGACAAGCAGACTGTCCAGCTTTAATGCATTCGCTACCTTTTTAGCGGACAAAAAATTTCTGGAAGTAACAAGGGTTACATAAATCCCTTTTTCACGCACATAATCAATTGCTTCTTTTGTAGCCCTGTGAAGCTTTCCCTTAGGTTGGAGCAGTGTACCGTCAATATTTATGGCAAGCAATCTGTAAATCACACATTTTGCCTCCAATTCATGATGTAGTCTCTATATCACATTTATGAAATAAAGGAAATGAATAGAACAAAGAAGGAAAATCCGGACATTAAGGGAATTTTTCCTTTTAAATCCCCTTCTGAATTCCGGGCAAAATAATAAACCCGTTCATCTGTTACAGTGAACGGGTTGCGGCACTTCTTTATTAATTTCGAGGCTGTACAGGGCCATAAAGTTCTTCCAAAGGTTTCATAATGATTTGGCTGAGTTCCGTAATAAGATTGCTCATGCGCTCTTCCGCTTCCATCAACTTTCCAATCACTTCATGCTGCTGAACATTTGCAATCATTTTTTGCGCTTCTTGAACTTCTTCATCAGTAATTTCCTGGCCCAGCATTTGTTTTTGCTGTAAAAACACTTGCATATCGCGAAAATTTTCAAACATCTTCCTGGCAATATCGTCCTTTTGAATTGCTTCATGCAATTCTTTCAGTTGAATAAATTCACCGCAATTTCGAATTGCCTGTTCCAGTTCATATGCTCGTTCACGCAGATTGACTGCCATAATAAACAGCTCCTTATCAAGGGGGATTTTTAGGTCTATTTCACTATAACAAACTATGAATAAGAATAGGTGAAAGCAACTCAATTGTAATAAAACAAATTTTTCCGAAAACTCTCCTTTTGAGACACAGCCTCTTCCCATTCAAAATGTGAAAACAACTTATTTTTCATCATCAGTTTATCCAAAGAACAGGACAAGCAATCCTTGAAAAAAACCGATTAACCCTCCGAGTACTCCCCCCAAATAAGTAATCATTTTAAACTCCCTCTTTGTTATCAAAAGGACCATTTCCTCCAGTCGCTGGACAGAAAAAGATTCTACCTGCTCCCGAATCAAATCTTCGAGACGAAGACGTCCGAGGATATCCACGATTTTCTCCGAAAACCAAAAAGACAGCAGCCTGACCGCCTCGGGAGCAATTCTTTCGATAATCTCATCCTTAAAAGAGGCAAATAAACTGGAAGCTTTTGTCTGCAGGAGCCGTTCCGTCTGTATCAACCTTAATGAATATTTTTCTACTAAAGACAACATCTGTTCCCGGCCGATTTGCTCTTCAATCATACCCGCTTCCCAATTCAAAATCTTTTCCCATTCCGTTCTTAAAATGGCGGTTACCAAATCAATTGTACCTTCATTTTTTAAGAACTTTAAAATTTCCTGCTGGATTTTATCGGTTAAATTAACATTTGCCAAAACCAATTTCAGCATATTGCCCATCATTCCGCTTCTTTGTCTGGCAAAATCATCAATCATCACGGCAATTTTCCTTTTGCCCTCTTCACTGGAAAAGAAATCTTCACCTTTTTTTAAAATATAAGCACTGATGACAGGAAGTTTGGAATCCAATTTTTCCAATAACGCTTCAGACAAAAAAGCACGGATCGGCCGATCCCGGTATGTGTCCAACAAGGCCGTAAATCTCGTTTTTATCATGGATAATAATTGATGATCCAATTTTTCCTTGTCATGGGGCAATCCAAGCTTTTTTAACATTACACCAACCTTTTCATCACTGCCGAGAAGCCTTTCCAACTCCTTTTGCACGAAATAAGTCATTTCCTTTTGAAAATGAACAGTCAAAATTTTTTTCTGGATACTCTCTGCAGTCAATAAATGTTTGGAAACAAGCAACCCCAATTGCACGGCCAGCTCATCCCTTCTTTTCGGAATGAGTCCCGGCGTAAAGGGCACCCGCCATTCCCCTATATACACAGGTTTATGAGGGCGGAACAACATTTTAATAGCCAGGTGATTCGTCAAGGCTCCGATTGCCGCACCAATCACAATCATATACAATATCATTAAAATTGCTTTCATCATTCTCTACCTTCCGCTTTTATTTCAGACACAAATATCTTCACTTTTCATAAAATACTGTATCAGCATACGCCCAAAATTCCGTCATGTTACAAAACTGTTCTTTCCATCATTAAACAAAACTATTATAACGGGATAATGAAAACCAGGCAAATAAAACCCGGCCTGACTGCTTCAAACCCATGTTTTAACTTTTCCTAACTTTTGCCGGGCAAATGTTATTAAAGGTTGATGTTTTATAAAAAAGTTTTACAGGATGGAACAAGGACATAAGTGAAGGGAGAAAACACATATGAAAAGACATTATCCGGTAGAGATATTCGAAGGAGAGAAACCGGTGGTCTTTTATCCATCCGGCTTAACTCCTCCGGTTGAAATCAACAAAGTGGCTTTCGGTACAATGATCATTGAGGCAGAATGCCGGCCTCATCCGAAAGAAAAGAATATTTTAAGCATCAGTTCCAAAGCGGCTGAAAAATTGCTGCTCCATGGAATGCCTATGTCTCTCCACCTTTTTTACCATGATGACACCATGTTTATCGGACCGCTGGTGGGGATTTTTACAGCCGGTTTTTCCGACTCCGAAGTACGGCCAATCGGAGCAAGGACGGTCTTTTTTTCCCGGCTTCTGTCCGTAAAAAAAACGGTCGGGATTCATGCCTTTGTTTTCGGAAAAGACCATATTAATTGGGAAAAAGGAACAATTACCGGCTTGTTCTGTCACGAAGATCACTGGGAACAAAAAGAAATCCCTTTTCCAAATGTCATTTATGACCGGCTTCCAAACCGGCGCTATGAAAGTAATGAAACTTTAATAAACATAAAAAACCGGCTGCAGAAGGAGTACTTAATTCCATGGTATAATCCGGGCTTTTTTAATAAACTCGATGTCTTTGAGAGGTTGGCCGAAAACCCGTCCACAAAAAAATACCTTCCGGAAACCAGTCCTTTCCGCTCACTGCATTTGATTGAAAGAATGTTGTCTGATTACGGTCATGTCTATTTAAAGCCGGTAAACGGAAGTTCAGGAACAGGAATTCATCAACTTATTTACGATAAACATGAAGACCGTTACTACTGCCGTTATCAAGACAAAGGTCAAAACAAACTCAAAAGATTCTCATCCCTTGAAGGGTTGTTTTCTCATGTATTTAAAAAGCGCCGCCCTGATAAAATGCTTGTTCAGCAGGGAATTCATTTGCTCCGCATCGATCAAAGACCTGTCGATTTCCGGGTGCATACCAATAAAGACCATCGCGGACAATGGCAGTTATCTGCAATCGCAGCGAAATTAGCCAGCCGCGGAAGCGCCACAACCCATATTCGCAACGGAGGTTCGATTCAAACGATTGAAGAAATATTTCCGGAAAAAGAAGATCAGGCAGACATAACTGCAAAACTGACTGAAGCCTGCCTTGAACTGAGCAAAGGCCTTGAAAAGCAAATGGACGGAATCATTGCCGAAATTGGATTTGATATTGGAATTGACCGGGATGGCAGAGTCTGGCTTTTTGAAGCAAATTCAAAACCGGGCCGCACGATTTTTACACACCCCCGTTTGAAAAATTTTGAAATACTGACGAGAAAGCTTTCCCTTGCTTACTCCGTCTATCTCACCGAGCAGGCAATCACGCGGCCGGATGAAATTTACTCCTGATTAGACTCCCGAAACGTTTGTCTGTGTATGGCTTTCTATATCATTCGAGTAGGAAGGAGCGGTTAGCTCCCGTCCTCTCACACCACCGTACGTACGGATCCGTATACGGCGGTTCAATTAAGATAAATGACGCAAGAATTCATAACGTTCTAGTAGACTTTTGAGCCCTTGGTTACTTCAGTAGGAATTGCCAAGGGTACTATTTAATATCGGGCTTTTGGAAATTCGCCAATAACCTTTCCTGCTATTCCCCCATTCATAAGCCTTCTATTTGGGAACACCTAATTTAATGAGGTTACGTATCTTTGTCCTTGGTTTCTTCCACTCTTTCCACAAACACATACGGAGTCTTCTTCGAATCCAACCGTCGAGTTTTCCAAAGATACTTTTCGTATCAGCTAACGCAAAATATCCACACCATCCCATCAGAATATCTGGTTCATTTACCTTGTATCACCTTCGGCAGAAAGGACTTGGTTTTGCAAACTCATCCAATGATACCTTAGCCTTGTATGAAGTTCGTGTTCCTCAGACCGGAAGTTTGCCGCCCGCTTCCTTCAGATTCCGCGTCACCGCGGACACCCTTGCGTTAAGCTAACCACTACTTCTGCCTTCACGGCTCGGGACTTTCACCCTAGAGATTACACCCATGCCGGGCGCACATAAAAAAAGACGCTGCCCGTCATTGGACACCGTCTTTTTTTCTTTTACAATAGTACGTTCAGTCTACTTAATCGAGGACAATAATCTTTACTGTTTTACGTCCCCATTTGAGCGCATCGGCCCGTGTCGGCATCAATACATCAATTTTGTATCCTTTAATTGCCCCGCCGGTGTCACCGGCAATCGCTACGCCATAGCCCTCCACCCATACTTTTGAACCAAGGGGGATTACTTTCGGATCTACGGCAATTAATTTCATATGCGGATTTTCACGAATATTATAGCCTAATCGGGTATACGCTCCGTTTTCCTCATGGCTGTATGCAGTTGCAACTACATACATTTCCATGCCTTTAATATCCCCGCCGGGAGTTTGTGTGTCAGGAGAAGATTGACTGCCATTGTTTGCAGCTTCCCGCTCTCTTGCCGCCATGTCCCTGGTGGCATTCAGTTTCGCTTCAATGGCTGCTTTTTCCCTTTGTGCTCCGCTTAATTCAGAATTGATTTTTTCGAGCTTTTGTCGTACATTCTCCAGGACTTTTTCTTTACTTTCCAAATTTTTGGCCAGATTTTGCTGTATCTGCTTCAGTCTGTTTTGTTCTTTTAAGAGCATCTCCTGCTGTTTGTCAATTTCTTTTTTCTCTTCTTCCAGTTTTTTCATATCTCTTTCCTGAGATTGCAGAAGCTCTTTATCTGCATCGAACAGGGTGCTGAGAGCGCTTGCCCTGTCTATAAAGTCACTGAAGCTTTCAGCCCCTGCTAAAACTTCTATAAATATACTAAGTTTGTGATCGTGCTGAAGGGCTACCAGCCTTTGCTTCATAATATCTTTGCGGGCAAGGATTCTTTCCTGCAAGAAAATAATTTCTTCTTTTTTAGCTTCTATTCTTTTGTTGATGTCAGATATTCTTTTTTCTGTTACAGCCATAATTGCTTTATTGCGGGACATCATATCATTTATGGATTGAATCTCTTTTTCAATCGCTTTAAGTTCCGCATTGACAGAGTTCTTCTCTTTTTCTTTTTCTCTTACATGTTTTTCTATTCTTTCCAAAGAACTTTTGTCAGTTTGTGCATAAATAACAACTGAACCGGAAAAGAACAGCAGGCATGTTGTTATTAAAAGTATTATTCTTTTAGATATTGGCATACTTTTTCCTCCTGTACGACACATTTTAACAAAATATTGTATCAAAAATGTTACAAAACGATTAAAAGTATTTCTCTAAAACATGAATATTGTCGAAAAAAGTATTTTAACTATTAACTGATGCGTGTACAATTCCGGCTGTATCAGCTTTAAAATAATTTGAAAAATTCCTGAAATGATTCTTTCATTTTTGTGTTAAGTAATTTTGAAAATACGCGAACAAAATTCTAACTTAAAAAACTGATAATCTTTTTCTGAGAATTTTTTCCGTATTTTCTTCTTCCTGATTATTTTTCTTCCCCTGATTTCTTTCAATCTATTCTTTTTGTAAAGTGGCCGCTCTGCAATTTCAATAACTGTTTCCTTCCATTTTCCGGGACATCGGCCCGGCAAACTTTTTACTTGAAATAATCAATAAAAGTTAAGAAAATAATCCTTATATGAAACTTTCTTGAACGTTTTACGTAAACAATAACCGTTCAAGAAAAAATGATTACAAAAAATAAGTAACATTTATATTCGGGGGGATTTTATTTTGAAAAAATTGATTGCAGCATTGCTTACTGCCGCCCTTGTATTTAGTCCGGCCGGCAACGTTATTTTTCAGGACGATGTTCAAACAGTAGAAGCTAAACGGTACAGTTCCGGCAAGAAGAGCTTTAACACGAATAAAAACAGTCAAAACTCAAATAACAGCTTTTTCCAAAATAAAAAGGCAGATGAACAAAAATCTACTGCAAATAAAAGTACAGCCAACAAAACGGATCAAGGCACCTCTTCAAAGGGAGGATTTTGGGGAGGATTAATGATGGGCGGCCTGGCAGGGCTTTTGCTCGGTGGTTTACTCGGTGACTGGGGCATATTCGGTTCCATCCTCGGCCTGCTTATCAACGTTTTGGCAATCGTTGCATTGATTGCAATCAGTGCCAGGATTTTTGCTTACTTTAAAGATCGGAAAAAGAAAGATGAGACGAATCCATGGCGAGGCTAATCATATCAGAACAAGATATTGTTAACGCATTATGTGTTTACATTGCCCGCAAAAAACAAATCAGGCCGGAAGAAGTAGAAATTGAATTAATTTACGATGACGAACATGGCGGTTTTTCTGCCGAGGCCTATGCAAACGGACGGAAACAGATCCTTATCACTGCCAATATTATCGAGGCATTGAGAATGTGGCTGGATGAGTTTTTAAACGAAGATCCTTATTCAGGGATCGAGCTTGTCTTAGACGATGAACAAGGGATTATCGCCCATATCAACTGAAAATACGAAAAAACCCGCTTCCACAGTAAGAAGCGGGTTTTATTAATTGTTCCAGAAATGCGACGGAATGATATAAATTTTCTGAATTTTCTTCCGGAATTAAAGTTTGATTGCTCCGATTATTCTTCATAAGTGCCAATACAGTGCTCGCATTCATAAAGAATTGATTCCTGCTTTTCATAAAATTCACATCCGCACTCACGACATTCCTTAACAATTGGCTTTGTGTTCATTTCAATCATTATTACCGCCTCCTCCATTTGTTACTTAAACTGTACTATAACAGAACTAAATTGTCAACATCTGTTATATAATTATTTTGAAAAAATTAAAAAAATATCCGTTTGAAACGGATACTGATTCCTGCAGCGGAGTAAAATGCTGCAAGCCAACATCAGCTTACCTCGGCAAAGTATGATAATGATTTTGAATCGCATACTGAATGAGTTCCTGCTTATTTTTCAATTGAAGCTTGCACATGATATTTGCTTTATGATTCTCAACTGTTTTATGACTGATGGACAATTTTTCGGCCATTTCCAAATTCGAATAGCCGAGCACGGTCAAACGGACAATTTCCTGCTCCCTGTTTGTTAAAATGGACCTTCTCCTCCCCCGGTTTTTAAACATTTTATTAATCTGATCTTCCGGGATTCCCGTCCGGTAAAAGCGCTTTCCCTTATGAACGGACTGTATAGCTTCAAAGAGCTCGTTTCCGCGGCTCTTTTTCAAAATATATCCGTGTGCCTGAAGTTCAACCGCTTTCCGGATGTATGCTTCCTCATCATGCATCGTCAGAATAATTACCTTTACATCAGGATACCTTTTCATAATTTCTTTTATGGCAGTAAATCCGTCAATTCCGCCGGGCATGGATAAATCCATTAAAATGACATGGGGTTGATGTTTTCCTGTCATGCGAATGGCTTCCTCACCGTCTCCGGCTTCAGCGGCCACTTCAATATCGTCAAAGGTCTCAAGCAGAAGCCGGATGCCTTTCCTTATTAAAATGTGATCATCTGCAATCAAAACCTTAATCATATCCATTTTCCACCTCCGCATATGGAATTTCCGCTCTCACTTTTGTGCCCTTCCCGGGTTTGGTTTGTATGGTAAACATACCGCCAAGCTGGTCAATTCGTTCCTCCATATGTTTCAAGCCCAAACCTTCACGGCCGGCATCATATTGAAATCCGATGCCGTTGTCGTTAATTTCCAGAAACAGCATGCTGCCTTCTTGCATCAGGGAAATGTCCACTTTTGTTGCGGAAGAGTATTTCATGATGTTATGAAGAGCCTCCTGAATCACCCGGTATAAATTAATTTCTGCAGCAGCATTTAACCGTTTGTCCAGGTTTGTTTCAAAAGTAAATGTGGTAACCGGCAGTTTTTTTTCCAATGAAGATATTAATGAGTGGATGGTGGGAACAAGTCCCAACTGGTCGATACTTTGTGGTCTTAATTGGTAGGAATAGGATTTTACGTCGTTCATCACTTTTTCGAGTTCATTTCTGACTTCTGCCACATATTCATACAGCTTTTTTTCAGTAATATGCGCTTCGATGGCCTCCAGAGCGACAGAAATAGAATACAGTGATTGGCCGACCCCGTCATGCAATTCAGCCGCCAATCTCTTATGCTCATTTTCCCTGGCCTCAATCAGTTTCTTGATAACTGTCTTAGACATTTTTGCTTCTTCCTCTTTCTGCTTCAGGGATTGATCTCTGAGCACAAGAAGATAATGGCTTTTCCCGGTTGCTTCCTCTTTATAGATAAGAGCAGTACTCATTTCTACATCTATTTTTTTCCCATGATATGAGGGCATTTTTGACAGAAAATAAGGAACGGTCTGGCTGGCAATTAAATAGCAGCGTTCTTCATTCTCCTTCACTTTGCGGGATTGACAGTAAGTGCAAAAAGGAACCTTTTCTCCAATCTTCCAACCTGTCAATCTTTTTGCGGCCGGGTTCATCCTCAGGATTACCCGGTTTTCATCCATGACCAAAATACCGTCTTGAATGCTTTCATAGATTTGACGCAAATAAAAATCATTTAATCCAAAAGAATCTTCCATCATCCGCTATACCCCCCTCCCTAATTAATTTTAATCACTTCTTTATAAAATTACAAATTTTGTATATTCTTATTTTAAAAGCGATGATTTCACTGTTTTCTCAAAAGGATACTCCATATCGTCCCCGGATTTTGAAAATAGCTTTTCAATCTTCATCCTGCATGCCGGCTTTATCCTGCCCCAATTGAGACTCCGAATTAGCCTGAATCCGTGATGATGCGGACAAGAAAACAAACAAAAACCTGCGGATAGATGAGAGACTCATCAGCCGCAGGCAGTATTTAATTATTTCCAAGTTTAATTGGTATGGTGAACAGCGCAACGGTTCGGGCCGATTTCGAGTTCCTGCATGGTTTCTTCAGTGACAGTTTTGATACCTTTATTAATAGCGATAATATCCTGGTAATTTGGCGGTGTTACCTGTGATGCGGATTTTGCCACCTCGTCAACAAACTCATCCATTGTTTTCCCTTCCATCATGTCATTATTTTTGCGAATTTCCCCTAAAAGACTGCCGACAAAACCCTGATCATTAAATTCCTCCGTAAAACTGCCGTAATGGCCCGGAAGAACAAGAACATCATCGGCAAATTGAGATACTTTACTGTACACCGTATTATATAAATCCTTTGCCCACTCTCTCGCTTTGCCGCCAAGGTCCGGACGCCCCAAACCGCTTACGAAAATCGTATCACCGGAAAACAGAAGACGGTTATTTACAAAAAAGGAAACACTTCCGGGAGTATGACCGGGGGTTTTTACAGCCAATACTTCTAAATTAACTTTTTCAAATTCGATCCTTTCGTAATTTTCCAGCGGTTCAAATTCGAAGATTGCCCCTTCACTTTTCATGACGTAATATTTCGCTCCGGTTTCCAACGCGAGTTTATGACCTCCGGAAATATGATCAGCATGGAGATGGGAGTCAACAATATGAGTAATTGTCACATTTTCTTTCGCAGCAAGGGCTTTGTATTCATCTGTAAATCTTAGGGGATCAACTACCAGAGCTTCTTTTCCGGAAACAACCATATAGGACAAGCAGCCTTTTCCGACACGGATCAACTGGTACACTTTCATATTTTCATCCTGATAAACAGGAACAGTATACAGATATTCGCTCCATGCCTTCATGCCGCCAAGCAGGTACGAAACATCCCGGCCCTCATTGGCAATGTGCTCGGCAATCAGCTTTGAGGAGCCCTCCTTGGCACAGACTACAAGAAGCTTTTTGTCAGTTGGAAGTTTATCAATGATTTCCCCGACCCCGTCAATCAGGTCAAAATAAGGAACATTTAAAAACTCGATGTTTCCGCCGTCAATTTTCCAATCATTAAAATCTTCTTCATTGCGAATATCAAGTATAAATAAAGGTTCCTCATCAATAATCCACTGGTTTAATTTTTCCGCAGAAATGCCGGTAATTGCCATTATTTATCCCTCCAAAAAAATTTTTAATTCTTTTTACAGATAGAACATCTTCCCTTCTCCCATAAACGAAAACAACAACCGATTTAAATGACGTCGCCGTCCCATTGATACATGCCGGGCAAAACGTTATAGACATTTCCATATCCCAGCATTTTCATATATTTACAGGCAAAATCACTGCGATTTCCGGTCCGGCAGATTAAATAATACGTTTCTTCCCTCGGAAAGGCGGAAATACGTGCAGTAAAATCAGACAACGGCACATTGACAGCTTCCGGCACATGGCCAATCATAAATTCAATATCTTCCCTTACATCCAGGAGATGAATCTTTTCCCCTCCTGAAAGAAGCTGCTTCAGCTGTGTGTTTGTAATGACATGCGGGTGCTGTTCATGATGACTCCTGATGTCCGGAGAAGCCTTCTTTATAAAATGATGGATTCGCTTATCTTTTTCAAAAAAATCATAATAACAATCATTCGTCTCCTTCGCCCACAATTTCAGAATCATCTGAAATCTCGGTTCAGAATCAGTTATCACCTCCACCGTCCGCCCCGGTTCAACCCGCTCCAGAGCTTCCTTTAATTGAGCGAGAACCATCGGGCAGTCAAAATCTGAGCAATCAAGAATCAACCTCTTCGTGTCACTTTTCATATATTCCCACACCTTTGTTCTGCTAAATTCATGCCGCTTAAAATAGATCAGCACTGACTCTCTTCTGTTACGTAAACAAAATTTCATACCAAATTTTTAAGACGGTACCGCAAATTAAGAATAGTAAAATATGCTGTAAAACTTTCGTGTTGAGACGGGTACTCAGTTTTGCTCCAAGCGGCGCGGCAATCAAACTGGCAACGACCATGACGAGGGACGGAACGAGAAGCATATGGCCTCCCAGCAGTTTTCCCGTTGTGGAGCCGATGGACGATATAAAAGTAATTGCCAAAGAGGAACCGATAGCAACCCTAGTTGGTATTTTCAGGAGGACAAGCATGACAGGAACGGTGATAAAAGCTCCTGCGGCTCCTACAATACCTGAAGCAATCCCGATGATTAGAGCTGATGAAACGGCTATGAATTTATTGAAATCACCCTTTGTATCTTCACCGGCTTCATCACCCTTTTTTGGAAACAGCATCATAATCGCAGCAATCAAAGCGAAAACAGCGTAAACAAGATTGATGGCATCGTTTGGCAAAAACTTTGAACCGTAGCCGCCGGCAAAACTTCCGATGATAATCGAAATCCCCATATATGCGACCAGCTTCCCGTTAATAAGACCGCCTTTCTTAAAGACAAACATACCGGCCAATGTTGCAAAAAACACCTGTACTGCGCTGATTGCCGAAACCTCTTGTGCAGTAAATGCTGTCAGCCCCATTAAAGGAGGAATATAAAGCAGCATTGGATATTTTATAATCGTCCCGCCAATTCCAACCATCCCTGAAATTGCGGAACCGACTGCACCAATTAGGAAAAGAACAACCAGAAACCCGATGCTGTATTCCATCATGACAGATCCCTTCTATTTTGTTTGTGAATTCGAGATATTTTTTAACAGTGCTGTACCAAATTGCACAGCCTCCTGTACTTCTTTTTTCTTTAAGAGGCCGAGAAGACCAAATACAGACAATTGTTCTGTCTTCCGGCTTTTCATTTCCAAAACGGTTTTATCGACCGCATCCAGAATTTGGGGGGCTTTTTTCACCACACTGGAAGACAACAATTGATCGCCTGTTTCCACAAGCGGAAGCAATTTCCCGGTCAAATGCTTGACGCTTTCCTCTGTTAAAGCATCTGTTACCGTACCGAGTGCTTGAACCAATTCGAGCAGTTTATCTAAAGTGCCGTTTTCCTCAAGAACAGTGACTTTATTTAAAAGCGAAACCAGTATATCTCCTTTTTCCAATAGACCATTTAATAACCGCGGAAGTCTTTCATCATCCAGAACCTGGAGCAAATTTGCCGCCCGCTCCAATTTAACTGTCAAATGTGCGGCTGTTTCTTCTGTCATCGCATCGCCGGCCATTTTTATTAAATTTAACAACCGGACAAATACCGGGAGCATTTCGGCCAATTCTTCCCGCAGTTCAGGACTGATATTTTCATACACATTTGTTTCCGTCGACATGTTCCCGCCCCCTTTTTACATGATTCCTTTCAAATTCACCCAGTGCATATTGTTATATCCAACTTTGGCAAAATGAACCATTTTTGAAGGCGTCACCGGTTTGGGAGGGTTTTCATAATCAAACGAAATATAGGTAGCCTTGTCTAAACCGGTTTCAATAAAACAAAAGACTTTTCCTGTATATTGCTTATTGCCTTGTCCTCCCCGAACCATGTCCATAAGATTTTCGGCAAGGATTTCCGATTCAAAATGGGCCGTTGAACCCGCTTTACTAATCGGAAGATTTGTTGCGTCACCGATGACAAAAATAGATTGGTGATTTTCCAGAGTAAGTTTATGGCGGTCAGTCGGCAGCCAGGCGTCCCGATCTCCGAATCCGCTATCTTTGATCAGATCGGCCCCTGTATGAGGCGGAACTGCCACAAGCAAATCAAAAGGAAGTCTGCGTCCATCCAAACTGACCAGTTCTTTATTTTTCACATCCACTTTTTCCATGATGAAGAAAGTTTCAATTTTAATATCGCGTGCTTTGAACTCTCTTTCCGCCATGGCGGCAACAGAGGCTGTACCATATGGTCCCGCTAACGGATAGGCATAGGTAATATCTGTTTTATTGCGGATTCCACGCTTTCTGGCCCAATCCTCAAACATCATTACAAACTCAAGCGGCGCAACCGGACATTTATGAGGAAGATTGACGGCAACAACCACTTTTCCACCCTGGAATTCGTTCATGGCTTTTTGCAGTTTTAATGCTGTATCCATAGTAAAAAAAGTGTGGCCTGCTTCTTCAAGGCCGGGAATCATTTCCGGCTTCGGATGGGAGCCCGTTGCAAGAATCAGATAATCATAGGATAAAATACTGCCGGAACGAAGGGTCACCCTTTTATCCGATTCATTGATCTTGACAGCTTCATCAATGATGATTCGCACTTTGGAGTCGATCACATCGTAAATGGAGCGGACTAATTCTTCGGGGCGTTTTAATTGAAATGGAATATATAAGAAACCGGGCTGATAAACATGGAAGTCTTTATTACTGACAATGGTGATTTCCGCTTCTCCTGATTCAATTTCCTGCACCAATCCTTTCGCAAGCTTATTAGCCAGCATCGTACCGGCAGTACCGCCGCCAATGATCAATAACTTTTTCATATTTAAAAAAGCTCCTCCTTCGTCAATAATAAGGATATTTACTTGCCATATTGGATTGCCCGAAAATTTATTGTCTATTCCGAAAATATTAGTTCTGCATTATTTAATTTTTACAATCAGCCGATAAGCAGTTCCCTCATCCGGTTCCTCTCCCAAAAATTCGTGGCCCATTTTTTTCACCCAGGCCGGAACATCTCTGCGGGAACCCTCTTCATTTGTTAAAAGGTGAAAAATCGTTCCCGGCTTTGCCCCTCTGGAAGCCTTCATTAATTCCATCAGAGGACCCGGACAAAACGCTCCTCTGGCATCAACAAGAATAACCTTATCTTTTGCCATAACCATAGATCGACTCCTTCGCATATTCTTTATTTACAAGTTTATTATATTGGTAATAACTCCCAAAATACCATAGGGGGTTACCCCTATAAAATCATTTAATTAACAATTTAGGCAATTACACCCAAATCATTGCAGGACGATGCGAAAGAGAACTGAAAAATCCGTTCCATTGACCCGTGACTTTCAGAAAAAAATAGATGTTTTTCGTCCAAAACACACGCTGCGCTTTACATGTACAAACATACCCCGTATTTTAATGGAACAGGCAACCATGAATAATTGCCGCATTTATTTGGCTAAAAAGGGGATAACATAGTTGTCCCGTGAACAACATGCCGGACAGCAGATATAAAAAAATCGATAACTCTGTTTTTCTTTAGGTTTATAATGAAAATAGAGCAGAAAATGAAGCGCTTTTAGATACTTCCTTTTTAATACTTTAATATTTCTGAATCCGGGAGTGACTTATGTGGAAACTGTCAGTTTTTATTTTCCAGGGAAAGACGGTAAAGAAATCTATACAAAGAAATGGTTTAGTAAAGAGAAGCCCCGGGCAATACTCCAGATAGCCCACGGCATGGCGGAACATATTGAACGATACAGTGATTTCGCTTCATTTTTAACAGAGAAGAAAATATATGTATACGGAAATGATCACCGTGGACACGGAAAAACAGAAAAACGCGAAGAGGACCGGGGTTATTTCGGTGACGGCAAAAATTTCTTTACGCTTGTTGAAGATATGAACACTTTAACAGGCATCATTAAGAACGATTATCCCGATTGTCCCGTATTTTTGCTTGGTCACAGCATGGGGTCTTTTCTTTCTCGGTTCTACATCCAAAAATTTGGTGGATCTATAAACGGCGTAATATTTTCCGGAACGGGCGGTCATCCGGGCTTTCTCGGTAAAATCGGAGTCAGGCTTGCCTCCCGGGAGGCAAAGAAGCACGGACGAAGAACCCCGAGCCTGAGATTAAACCGTTTGACATTCGGCCGTTATAACCGCTCGGTTAAACTTGGACGGACAGATTTTGACTGGCTGAGCCGGGATGATGAACAAGTTGATAAATACATAAATGATCCATTATGCGGCGGAGTGTTTACTGCAGGCTTTTTTGAAGATTTTATCTCGGCGCTCAACCAACTGTATGATAACGATCAAAAAATCCCCAAAGAATTGCCCGTTTTATTCCTTTCAGGAGACCGGGACCCGGTCGGAAAATTCACTATAGGAGTATTGGAAAGCTTTCACCGGTTGCAAAAGGCAGGGCTGAAAAAAGTGTCCTTTAAATTTTATCCGGGAGCCCGGCATGAAATATTAAATGAAATAAACAAAGACGAAGTATATGGAGATATTCTTTATTGGATTGAAGAACAACTGAAAAATGATTAATTTTATGCAAATCAGCTGGGCGGTATCGTTTGCCGCCCTGTAAACATTTTTCCTATTTTCTTTCCGCCCTGGGTCTGCCCCGTTTTAATTTTGACTCAAAAAATTCACTGAAAAAGGTTGAACCCAAGATGAGAATTCCCCCCGCTATCTGAGGGAAGGTCATCCCTTCACCAAGAAAAACAGCCGCAAAAATCACCGCAGATACGGGATCAATATAACTCATGATCGCAATACTTTGTCCCTTTAATTCTTTCAGGGCCGAAAAATATAAAAGATAGGCAATTCCCGTATGAACAATTCCGACTATAAGGATAAAGGCGATTGATTCTAAGCCGGGCCAGGCAAAATTCATATTTTCTTTTAATAAGACATAAGGGAAAAGAACCATCGCAGCCACTGTTAATTGCACTACAGTCGTATCAAAATCCGGCAGATTTTTTATAAATTTATTCATTAAAATCACACCGGCATAAAAAAGAGCAGCGAGCAAGCCATACATAATCCCGATGACATGATTTCCCGGTTCGGCAATGGCACTGTCCCCATTTGTCACAACCAGGAATAATCCGCACATGGCAGCAAGAATGCCGGCTGTTTTTAAAATTGTCAATTTTTCCTTAAGAACTGCATGTGCAAGCATTATAACAATGATGGGCGCAAAATAATAACTTAGAGTTGAAGCAGCTATCGTCGTATAACGGTATGCCTCAAAAAGAAATATCCAATTAAGGCCTAAAGCGGTTCCCGAGAAAATCAGTAAAAGGAAATTTCTCCTAATCCCTGCAAAAGAAAACTTCCTTCTAATAATAATGCTTGCTCCAATTAAAAAAAGACTTCCCAATATTCCCCGCAACAGAGCAATTTCAACGGAAGACAAATTGATTCCTTTTACAAATATTCCGATACTGCCAAAGATGAGCATGACTGTAACAAATTTTGCATGGCCCTTCATTGTTCGTGACCCCTCCTTGAAATCCTCCTTTTATCCTATCAAAAAAAGCCCAAAAAAAGCAGATTTGCGGGAAATTTGTTTCTTTTATTCGAAAAACAGGGAAAATATCCAAGACAGAGTAGAAAACGACGGCAGATTTACTGGTGCTCTCTTTCATATTAATTGGCTCCCGCAGGAACCGGTGCATCATTATAAGCAGTCATAAAGACCTGTATAATATCTTCCTTCGTAACAGGCTTCGGATTTGCTCCCGTACATGCATCATTCATGGCCTGTTCTGCAAGTTTTTCTACATCCTCTGCGCAGAACGGAAATTCGCTGAGGGACAGGACGCCGGCATTCCGGGAAATTTCCCGAACCCGTTCAACCGTCATTTTCGCTGCTTCTTCAACCGTCGCGGCAGTTGTGCTCACCGCCACAATGGACACATCCTTATTTTTTTATTTGCCGACGCCTTCATTTTCAGTAATATGACCGCCGTTTGTAGCCAAATTCGCAATGGCTGAGCCGCAATCCCGTGAAGAGCCTCCTCCTGCCGTGATCACGAAATCGCATTCTTCCTTCTTAAATCCTTTAAAACCGTTATGAACATGATTAACTGCAGGATTCGGTTTCACATCATCACGGACCGTGTAAACAATCCCGTGTTCATCCAGATACCGTTTACTGCTCTTGCCATATCTATTTCATTTAATACTTTATCGGTTACAAGCAACGCCTTATTCAAGCCTGATTTTTTCATTTCATTTCCAAACAGGTTTACGCTGCAAGGACCAACAAGGTTAATAGGGGGCCAATAAATTGTTCTTGGTTTTAACATCATTAGCATTCTTTGTTACATTGATTGTCACCTCGGTTTGCTCACTATTTCACAAGAACTATTCTATTTTACTTTCATTCTGAGAATTATGATATATTCAATATCTCAAATATTTATTTTTGGTATATTTTTAGCAATTTTTTACAACTAAATAATAACGAGTTCCACAATTCAGAATTCGCGGAACTCGTCTATTCATTCAGTCTATGTTTGCTTTCAATCGTCTTCAAGCAAAGGCTTCTTCATGTATATACTGCCGGAATGGCCCCGGCTTAAAATCAGTCTGCGAACCTCGCAGATCAACAGCCGCCCGCTCAGGTGAAGCGGCTTCCTGCAGGAATGGAACCGCCGGATCCTGAGGACGATATCGGGCCCTTAATATTCGCTTTATAAACCCTTTCATGATTCCCGCTTCCGCATGAAGGACAAGTAACTTCGGGAAGCTTTGAGAAAGGTACCATTTTCTTGAATTCTTTTTGACAGTCTTTGCAGCGCAAATCAAAAAGAGCCATCTCCGTCAACTCCTCATTCCTGATTGTCTACATACCCACAGAGGTATTCTAACAAATAATTTTAAAAAGAACAAGTTTATAACAGTTTTCAAAATCCGGTAACAAAAATATTTTTTTCCCTGTACGGATGACTGAAAGATTAAAAAACATATTAATTTACAGGCAGAAGCCTTTTCCGTGCATAAAAAACCGTTCCCCTAAGGAACGGATTCAAATCGCATCCATAAAACAAAGCACTAAAAGCAATATCGCCATTTTTATAGAATATATTTTCCAATCAACCGGTCAAGTTTTCTTATATCAACCCTCTTATTTAAATTGAGTTTAAAATTTCCTGCCTTTGTCCACAGTTCCAGTTCTGCATTCATATCCATCAATCCGGCATTTTCTGAGGAATACATAATAATGGATTTAAACGGGATAGTATAGACCTCAACCTTTTTACCGGTCAAACCCTGCCTGTCGGAAATAATCAACCGTTTGTTAGTAATAACGGCAACATCCCGGACTGTTCGGTAAGCCATTTCCGGAACTTCTCCCTCTACCAGAATTTCCTTTACTTCGGGCGGTACAGTCGTTTCTTCAAAAAAAGTCCAAGTCATTATTGTCCGAACATCAGCCATTTGTTTATCTCCTCAACTTTCGTTTTTATTTCCCAAAAACCGTTATTTCTTTTGGCAAAGGTTGGTTTGCAAAATTCCGGCAAATCAATTTATGTTCTATTTTCAATGACAGGTGACACGGCTGTTCTCCGGCCACAGCATCTGGCTTTGCCCTCTATCTTGAACCGGTCATGCTTGCCAAGAGAATATTAATGTGATCAACCTCCCTTCCCGTCTCTATATCCGGAGCCTATTTGTAAAATATTCCATGATTGAAAAATAAACGTTTCTAATCTTTATATTCATTTTGACGTCTTGAAGATCATTATACTGTGATTAATTTCTTATTATACAGCTTTTGCAAGTCAGACAGCAGCATTTCTTTAATCCGTTATCATCGAAGGTCCCTATTTATCTGCTGGACCGCTTTTCCAAATTAACATAATGTTCATTGATACTTAAAAATTATTCTGATATAATTAGTTTTACAATATTTTAAAATTTCTTGATGCTGTGAACAGAAGGTTTACATAACATACAGGTTTATACAACCCTTTTTTAAAGCGCTTTCATGTTTATTTTATCAAAATTTTAACAGGAGTGATTGCTATATGAAAAAAATTATTAACAATCCGGCCGATGTTTGGGAGGAAATGTTAAGAGGGCTTTCATTCACACACAGTGACTTAGTCGAACGTTTAGGCGAAACCGGGGTTATTTATCGCAAATATGAAGGAAAAGGCAAAGTCGGCCTGGTGAGCGGGGGAGGAAGCGGACACGAACCGTCTCATGCCGGTTTTGTCGGAAAAGGAATGCTTTCTGCAGCCGTTTGCGGTGAAGTTTTTACATCACCTACTCCAGACCAGGTATTTGAAGCGATTAAAAAGGCAGACCAGGGTGCAGGAGTCCTGCTGATTATCAAAAACTACACAGGAGACGTTATGAACTTTGAAATGGCCATGGAAATGGCTGAAATGGAAGATATTAAAGTAGAGAAAGTTATTGTTAACGATGATATTGCCGTTGAAGACAGTACTTATACTGCCGGACGGCGCGGTGTGGCAGGAACCGTTCTTGTCCACAAAATTTTGGGTGCCGCTGCCGAAGCTGGTTTTTCTTTAGAAGAAATCAAAGCATTGGGCGAAAAAGTCATTGATAATATTAAAACCGTTGGGGTGGCCATTTCGCCGGCAACAGTACCTGCCGTCGGAAAACCGGGCTTTGAACTCGCCGATGATGAAATGGAATATGGAATTGGAATTCATGGTGAACCGGGATATCGCCGGGAAAAGATCAAATCATCAAAAGAAATTGCCGAAGAGCTTGTCAGCCGCTTAAAAGAAGAGTTGAATTGGAAAAAAGGAGACCGTTATGGTGTGTTCGTCAACGGACTTGGTGGAACACCGTTAATGGAACTGTATATTTTTATGAATGATGTTCAGGAAATTTTAAGTAAAGAAGGGCTTGTTTTTGACTATAAAAAAGTTGCCTCCTATATGACTTCAATTGAAATGGCCGGACTTTCACTCACCTTAATTAAGCTGGAAGATGAAAAATGGGTTGAGTATCTGAATCAGCCGGTTGAAACCGCAGCATGGGTATAAGGAGACTCCGATATGATGCTGACAGTTGAAAATACTAATGCATGGCTTCTGTCCTTTGCAGATAAGCTCATCGAAAATAAAGAATACTTAACTGACCTGGACACGGCTATCGGCGATGGTGACCATGGCAACAACATGGCAAGAGGGGCAAAAATGATCAAGGACAAATTAAACAGCCAGGATTTTTCATCTGTTCAAGACATTTTTAAAGCTGTTGCGATGGCCCTCTTAAGCTCAGTTGGCGGTGCGGCCGGTCCCCTTTACGGCTCAGCTTTTATGGGAATGGCCAAACAAGTGGCAACTGATGATAACAGTGTGGACGCCGTTATTAAAGCGGGACTCGAAAGCGTTCAAAAACGCGGCAAGGCTGTACCGGGTGAAAAAACAATGGTTGACGTATGGGTTCCTGCCGTAAAAGCATTGGAAGAAGGCAAGCTGTCAAAAGATGCAATCTGGGAAGCCGTAAAAAGCACAAAAGATATGAAGGCAACAAAGGGCCGGGCTTCTTATCTCGGCGACAGATCCATCGGCCATATTGATCCGGGTGCAACTTCAAGCGGATACTTTTTTGAAACCCTTCTTGACAGCAATATTCTCGATTGATTTGTAAATTCCGTTCAAAAAAATTACATTTGAACCTTCCATTTTCACATAGAATAAACAAAAAAGAGTTCTTTTCCCTTTGTGAGAAGAACTCTTTTTTAACTCTTATCTTTAGTCATTTTTATGCATACCTTTCTTTTTGCCTTAACATTTTCTTTAACCATTACAACTTACCCTTCCATATTGACATCATCATCTTCTTTTTCAAACAATTCATATATATTTCTTCATTTATAAACGGGAGCAATCATATGAATTATTTTACCAGCCTCAGGTGCGCAATTCTTCTTCTCGTTCCCAATTGTTGAATCACTGTTCCGACCATGGAAAAAATTGAAACCATATAAAGTGTGCAGGCGATTCCCAAAAAACCGTTTATAGAAAAAGCCCAGGACACAAACAATAACACATAAGTCAACAAGAATATCCAGGTGAACCTTAATCTCACCATATGCACCTCCTGGTTACCCGCATTTAATTATTTGACATCTTTTCAACAAAAATGTGAACATTTTATGAACTTATTGGTTTTATTTTACAATTCAATTGACTGAATGTAAAGAAAATTCTTAAAATATTAAATTAATTTATTTACACTTTTTTGCACCCACTCATATTCTGCTCCCTTTTTCTATTTTCACCAGAGCGGATACATCTGATACGTCAACAATTTGAATATTTGTCCGGAAAGAATCCATTCTTTTATGGCGGATGACTGAGATATGGTTTCCTGCCATTCTTGCCAATTTGATGAAGGTTTCCAGAAAAGATATTGTTGCTGAAAGAAAGATTATGGAAGGTACTCTGGTCTTGGTATCATTTCCCTTTTTTATCGACATAAGCACCCTAATATTATATCATTATAATAATAAGAGATTATCAGAACATGGAAGGAGCCGCTGACATTGGCAAATCAACTTTCTCCGGAAGAAAAGCTGAGAATAATTCAGGAAACTGTTCCCGGCAAGCAAATAACAATCGCCCACATTATTGCAAATGCAGATGGAATCATATACAAAAAATTAGGTTTAGATCCTGCCATTGACTACGAAAAAGAAAAAGCAGCCATTGGAATTATTACTATGACACCGGCAGAAACAGCCATTATAGCCGGTGACATTGCAACAAAACGGGCAAGAGTTGACCTTGGGTTTCTGGACAGATTCAGCGGAACATTAATTATCACAGGAAGATTTTCAGAAGTTGAAACCGCCGTCCGGGCCATTATTGATTATTGCAAAAATAATCTTCATTTTACTGTCTGTGAAATCACGAGAACGTAAAACAAAATTATGAAAAAGATTATTTTAATGGGCCGGAGCGGATGCGGCAAAACAACATTGACGCAAGCTCTCAAAGGAGAAAAAATCACTTATCACAAGACCCAATATGTCAACAACTTTGATGTAATTATCGACACACCGGGAGAATATGCTGAAAATAAATTTCTAGGGCGGGCTCTCGCTTTATTTTCCTATGAAGCTGACGTGGTCGGATTGCTTCTGAGCGCTGTTGAGCCCTACTCGCTTTATCCCCCCAATGTAACCCCTTGTGTCAATCGGGAGGTAATTGGAATAGTCACCCAGATTGACCGTCCCAACGCCAATCCGTGGCAGGCTGAACAATGGCTGCGTCTTGCCGGTTGCAAAACCATTTTTCATGTAAGTGCTTATACCGGCGAAGGGATATGGAAAATTCTCAATCATCTCAGAGAAGACGGCGATGTCATGCCGTGGGAAGAGACAGGGCAAAGTATAAAATAAACGACCTGAACATTGCTAAAAAATCATTAGGAGACAAAAAAAGTTGCCGGCAAGTATGAGCTTCGCGAATCATGAAAATACTTGCAGCAACTTTTTTACCGCCATTCATATGCCCGCCGAAACCGATGAGGTGGCTTTCCCGGCCGCCCCTTCATTTCCACGCGTTGTCAGGTGAAAGAGCGGCAAAAGCGGCGGAAACAGTCCCGCTTTAAAATCTCTGCAAGACCAAATCTACAAAAAAGAAGAAAACCATCCTTCCTCTTTTTCTTTTCTTCAAGGTATGACAATAATAAAGATAAAGACTAATATTTACGTTCAATCTCTTTTATTCGTTTATACAGCTCCTCATTGACCGGTGTGGGTACTTGATGTTTTTGCCCCAGTTTAATGACCGTGCCGGAAAACAGTTCAACCTCACTGTACCGCTTTGCATCAACATCTTGTGCCATCGACGGTTTTCCCTCCGGACTAAGCGTAGCCAATACGGACAACCAGTATTCAAGATCTTCCTCCGTCAGATGAACCCCCTCTTTTTCGGACAGGGCAATTACCTCTCTCATGGCGGCAATCATCATGTCTCTGGCCGGGCCCTCTTTTTGAATCTCCCCATAATTGCTTTTATAGACTGCTACTGTTTGATTCACTCCCACATTCAGCATAAATTTGCCCCATAATCTTTTATACATTTGCAAATCTACTTCATAAGGAAAATCCGTTCTCCGGAAAAATTCTGCCACCCTTTTAACCTTATCGGTAATAACATTTGGCTTCTTTTCGCCAAAAACGAGCATTCCCATATGATCATAGGTCAGCCTGTTTCCCGACTTTACGGCATCCATTCCCTGGGCAACGCAGTATAGCAATTTCTCCTCTCCGTAGGCTTCAGCAATCATGTCCTCACTGGAAATTCCATTTAAGGCTGATAAAATAATCGTATTTTCACCCACTTGATTTTTTATTGCATCAATCGCATCCGGCAACCCCTGAAACTTAACAGTAAAAATAACTAAATCAGCCGGACTGACTGGCTCTTCCGGAGTCACATAGTAAAAATCACAGCGCTCGCCGTTGCTGTAAACCCCTTCCCGTTTGTATCGCTCAATTCTTTCTTTATCAGCAACGATACGCAAGTCTTCTTTTGCCATTCTTTTTGATAAATGATGGCCGAACAATATTCCCAGTGCTCCCAAACCAATGATTGATACTGTTTTTATTTCCATATCGATCTTCCTTTTATTTCTTTTTCTTTATTTTACCATAATCTTTATCTCAAAAACGAGAAAAGGGGAGCGATGCCAAAGCACCGCTCCCCTGCGATTTTTAAAATCAACCCTCTGTTTGGGTTTTTACTTTGTTCTTTTCCAACAAGACAATCAATCCCGGAAGCAATACTCCCCTCACAAGGAACGTATCCAGCAGAATGCCTACTGCCACAATGAACCCGAATACAAACAACAGTTGAACCGGCTGGGTCATTAACACGGCAAAGGTGGCTGCTAAAATGATTCCCGCAGAAGAAATCACACCACCCGTACTGGCCACGGCAATTTCCACCGCTTTTTTGAGAGGATTTTTTTCCCGCTCCTCCAAGAATCTTGATACAAGCATAATATTGTAGTCAATTCCCAGGGCTACCAAGAATACAAACGCATAGAGCGGAACCCTGTCACTGATTGTATCAATTCCAAACAATACCTTTGCAAGGAACATTCCCAGTCCCAAAGCAGCCAAAAATGAAATCAGGATTGTTCCCATCATATAAACAGGCATTTTCATCGATTTTGTCAAAATAACGAGCAAAATAAAAATTAAAAGTGTCTCCAATAAGACTATGACAATAATATCACGGTTATTAATGTGACGATCATCCACTTGTATCGCTGTTTCTCCGGCAAAATAAAGCGAACCTTCTGCGCCGCTGTCACGAACAATTTGTTCCGCCTCATTGATCATCTTTTCAACAGCATCAATTGCTTCGATGGCATATGGTTTTTCATCAAGAATAAGCGTAAACTTAAGCACTTTTCCGTCCTCAGCAGTTCCGCTTAAATTCACCTTTGCCACCAAATCCTGATTGGCAAGCCCGTCCCTTAAACGCTCCCTTTCCTCAGTTGTTAACGGCTGATTCCCCTCAAAAAGGACAGTTACAGGAGCCAGATCGCCTTTTTCAAATTTTTCCTCCAAAATCTCGTAGCCAATCCGTGATTTTAAATCCTCCGGAAATGATTTCATCGTGTCGAACTCATAAGTCAGGTTCACCATATTGGTGGCCGATGCCAACAAGAATGAACCTACTAAAAGAATCGATACGACCGGCTTAGTGGAAACAAACCGTCCCACCTTACTCCAAAATGAATTGCTTTTAACCCTTTCTTCTCCGACCCGTGGAATTTTAGGCCAGAACGACCTTCTTCCAAACAGAGTGAATAAAGCCGGAACAAGGGTAATGGATGCCATCATAACAAGGGCCATTGTTGTCCCGAATGTCGGTGCAAAGTTGCGGTATTCCCCGAACTCAGCAAAAAAGAGAACAAGCATGGCCGCAAGCACGGTTCCTCCTGAGAAAAAGACAGGCATCCCCGCTCCCCTCATCGCCATCTTCATGGCAGTATATTTATCCTCATATGTCTTCAATTCTTCGCGGTATCTCGAAAAGACAAATAATGAGTAATCGATCACGGTCGCAAAAAGCAGAATAGACATAATCGATAAAGTTTCATTGCTGATTTCCAGTCCGTTTTTAGCCATGATTCCAAGAATTTGACTGGCAGCCATATACACAAAACTTGCTGCCAATAATGGTATTAATGCAAGTAATGGCGATCGGTAAATAACCATCAATAAAATAAGAATAATTCCCACTGTCGCCATAATCAGAACCAAGTCTGCCCTTGAGAACATTTCGAGGGCATCGGCTGCGATCCCTGCCGGTCCTGTAATATATAAATTTAAATCTGTTCCCTCAACAATTTTTTCAATTTCCTCATTTGAATTCTGCAAATCCTTGCTTTCCATGGATGCTTCATAAATAAGCGGAATTATCGCAGTTGTCCTGTCTTCCGAAAAAAAGGTTGCGGCAGCTTGCGGCGGCATTTTTCCCACCGGAACGATCTGCCTGACGCCCTTCACTTTTTCGGCTTCAATTTTTTCAACAGCTTCAATTAACTCATTCAGTTCGATTTCTCCTGATTTCGCTTGAAAAACCAGTATGGCCGGAATCCCTTCCTGATCTTTAAAATATTGATCTATCTTTTTTTGGGCAATGACTGATTGGGCATCTTCAGGCAGGCTCTGAATGCTTGATACTTTATAATCATGAGCCATCGGTGCAAAAACAGATAACGCAACAGTGACAACCAACCACAGGGCTAAAGTAATCCACATCCCTTTTTTTGTTGTTACCCGGTCCGTAATCGCTTGCAAAAGTTTTTTCATATGTTTCTCCTGATCCTCCTTGTTCCAAAAATCTTTTCCCGCTTCCATCTGGAAATGACTTTTTTCCTTTTTGCAGAAAAATATCCATCCTTCATTGCAAGATGGAGCCTAAATAAAAAATTAAATAAACAGCAACTTTTTGTCTGCAAGAATTTTTCGGCAGTTCATCCTTCCCTGTTCTGAGATACAGAATTGTTTCAAAGTGACACCACTGTCACTTTAGTAAAGTAAAATTAGCAAATGATATTCCTATTATCTTTCAAAGTGACACTAGTGTCAATTACTTTCTGCAAACATTCCGTATTTTAAGGTTTCTTTGATGGAAGCAATCCATTCAGCTTTTGGAACGCGGGCGTGATTCGGAATGGCAATTGACATAAAAATAAACCCGAGAATTACAGAATCCGGCAGATTCCCTTTCAGTTTCTGCTCGTTTTTTCCCAAACGGATGACACTTTGCAGAAGGCTGTACATTTCAAAATGCTGCCGCTCTAATTTTTGTCTGTTCTCCTTTGCTTTATTTGTCAAATTTTCCGGTATGAACTCTCCCATAGTTATAATTTGATGAATATCCGAATTATCAAAAATGAGCTGAAGAATATAATCAAATTGTTCAAGAAACCCCTGTTTTTCCTTCACTTTTTTCAACTCGCGCAGGAATGTATCCATTTCAAAACTCATGTATTCAGTTAATAATTCCTCTTTATTTTCAAAATATTTATAGATAGCGCCTCTTGATACATTGAGACGTTCCGCTAAAAGGCTGAACGTAAAGCCTTCATAACCATACTCAAACAAAAGCTGCTTGGCAGCTCTGTATAATTCATCTGTTGAAAATTTACGCTCTCTGGCCATTTCCCCATTTCACCTCTCCTTTAAGTATAAATGAACGGGAAGAACATTAAAATAGCCGGCATCATATGTCACCGTCTTTCCGGCATTTATGGCATGTATTGCGGCAAACAAAGAAAACCGTATTGACTGTTAATTAAACTCGGACATACCAAATCCGGCATTGGCCGATTCAGCTTTTTTCAAAACAGTCCCGAAAAATATCAGAGAACGGGGAGTTAATATTTCGGCATGCCTTGTGATAAAACGGAACAGTGCTGATTTCTTCATGGGAAGCGAAAATTGAGGAATTTATCAAGGTTCCGGCTATTCGCAAAAAACTCCGGAGTGTAGTAAAGTGGATATAGGTCTAACGATACAATTTTTAGGAGGCGATTCGATTGAACATACTATGGGATTTTGACGGAACATTATTTGACACATATCCTGCGATTGTTAAAGCTGTCAAGAAACTCATCCCCGACCCGGATGTAACGGAAGAAGAGATTATGAAACATATGAAAATCTCCTCTGAAGCAGCCATTGAACATTTTGGCATTAATAAAAAAGTGTTTGATGAAAACTATCACACATTAGAAAAAAATCTTCACCCAAAAGAAAAACCTCCCTTTCCCCATGTAGAGGAGGTCTTAAAAGCTGCTGACATCAATGTAATCATGACCCACAAAGCAAGAGAATCCACTCATGATATTTTAAATTACTACGGACTAAAAAAATATTTTACCGAAATTGTCACCCTTGACGACGGATTCAGAAAAAAACCGGCTCCGGATGCCTACAAATACCTCCATGAAAAATACCATCTGGATCTGGTCATCGGAGACAGGGAAATCGACCTCAAACCCGCCAGAGAACTTGGAATAAAAACATGTGCATTCCAAAACCCCGACCTCCAGGCGGACTACCATCTCTCAAATTATAAAGACTTCTTCGCAGTGATCACTATGGTAAAGTGACAGGCACCTGGATATGTTTCCCAGGTGCCTGTCACTCGTACTTTTTTATTTTTTCACCACTGGTCATATAAAATAACGGTATCGGCGCCCGGCCAAATTAAAACCTGTGTTACCTGCTTTTAGTGACACGGGAAACACTTTATCTTTTTCCTGATTGAATTGCTTTTCCATTATGATTTCTACTGTTTGGAAGGTGGTGCCATTTTAAATTAAAGAAGCTTAAACCCGCTTCCTCCGATTATTGGCAGGTTAAACAAAACACTTTCGGTTCACTTTAAAAAACAATCATTCTTTTACCATTTCTCTTGGCTTCTGAATAATTTCCATTCGTTGTTCCAGCTTATCTATTCCCACGGTAGTATCATGCCGCTTATTATATAAAGAACGAACAAAAAATTTTTCAGTGATAAACCTTCTGCAGACAAAATCCCCATCTTCCAAAGTGAAAAAAATTGTTGACACGCACAAATAAGGATGCTTAGGTTGATTTCATAAAATTATATTTATGGACAAATTAATAACAAAAATTGAAGTTTGCGTGAAAATTTCCCCTCTTATCTTGAAAAAACCAGTTTAAGGGAGGATAATTAATGTGAAATATTTCACAAGTATTAACAGCTGTTACTCAAATTTGAAAGTGAATTGCATCTCAAAACATCTCTCAGTATTTTTCGCATGACATCTCCAGGCAGGTAATTATGAAGTGATTAGTCTGCCGGCATCCTTTCTCCTGGTTGGTTTTTATGAACGAACATTTAAAAACTTTGGAATTTAGTGCCCCGGGGGCAGCGAGACGGCTTTGTCCGATAATCTGCGTTTTTAAAGCCTGATTCGCTCATAACTAGTTTGATTTTTTTCTGAATGATCGTCCTTCTTAAATTAAAAGAACTTGAGCATCGCAGCAGATCGCTCACTGATGTTGCTTCCGGTTTGAACTCTTCATTCAAACCGGGGAATGTTCGCAAATTTTATTTAACTTTCCGGTATCAGCACCAATAAAACTAATGAAAACCGGGCTGAACAATCATTTTTCATCCATACACCTCTCTTATGAAAATAGATTCTTAGAAACTTCTAATCCTGCCAAAGCAAGATCGAATGCGAAGACAAAAGGAACCCCGGAAGGCCGGCCTCCCGGGGTTCCTTTATTATTCCACATCACATGGCATTCCCGCAAAAAAAGGAATCACAAACGTTTGCGCTGCATTATTTCATATATTCCAGAAAAAGGATGACTTCTGTGGGTTTGCTTGAACAAATGAGAGCATGTTCCAGACGGTGGCCAAAAGATTCTGCACTGTAAATACCTTCCCTGATAAGAGCGTAAGCAGGGAGCTTGGGTATTTTTAAATCAGGGGCAAGTTCAAGGGCTTCTTTTTCACTAATACTGTAGGTTTTCACAACTTCGGGATACTTTTTAATTGCTGCCACAGAGTGTTCATGTCTTTTTGCATCAGTTTCCGGATCTTTTGTAATCAATACAATACCAAACTCGGCTTTCTGTGTTTTCTTTGGTGCTTTCTTAGAACGGAACAACCCCTTCCTCTTTTTCTTTGTAAAAACACTCATGACTGTCTCCTCCCTCCGTTTTGAATTAAGCAAAATTATCTATGTTTAACCTCTCCTTGGTGTAAGCGCTTTCATTTTATGTACAAAAAAGGTTCATAGGATAACTTTACATATATTATAACAAAGTTCGCAAAAAAATGATTGTTCCCGGCATTTTGTAACTCTTCTTTCATTTTTGATTGGCTTCTGAAACAAGGAATTTAGCTAAAAGAGACTTAAAATCCTTGTGTAACCGAACGCATCCCCCGATTCAAAAAATGCATTTTTTACAGGTGCCGGCGCTGCCGTCACCGCATGACGTTGCTGGAACCACGGGGATCGTATGCTGTTTTCTTTAAACGGGACTAAACAAAGAAAATTAAGTACTTTTTGTTTATCTATTAAACTTTCAGGTATTTTTTTCGGGCGGGAACCAGTCTGTGATGTTTGTTGCCATTTTGAAGGCCAAAAAAAGGCTCACTTTATTAAATGGAGTTCTCTCCAAAGGATGTTGAGTCCTTTTTTGTTTTTTTCATTCAAACGGGAGTTAGCCCGACTTTTTAGAGCCTGTTTTCAAAATTCTCACTCACATGGGCACCAACTCTACTTTTTAGAACCCGTTCACATGGTTTCTCACACATACGGACCCAATTTTACTTTTTAGAGCCCTTTCACAAGATTCTCTCCACAATACGGGATTCAATTTTCACTTTTGGATCCCGTGTTATCTTTTCCCTTTACACAACGGGACCTAAAATTGAATATTAGATCCCGAACTGAAGCTGCCTTTCTTTATACCGGATCCAAAACAGGATTTTAAGTCCCATTCCCCGCTTTTTCCCTTCTTACGGGATCCAACTTGCCTTTTTGG
>JANWJP010000069.1 GCA_025451895.1 Robertmurraya sp. | reverse complement strand
GTCGTACTTTAACCTTAGCAGAAATGGATTCTTTTTTGCATTTATTAAGTGAAAAATTTATTGACCAAGAAAGCCTAAATCACAAGGTTTTTAGGTTGGTTCAGAAATCACGGTGAATAAATCAGGAGAATTTGTAGCGGGATGCATAAATTTCCACGATCAGTTAAAACCTACCTTCTGATACGATTATTAGGAGGGTTTACCATGAGTTACCGAAGATTATGGCTAATCCTGGCTTTTGTTGTTATTACTTCATTCATTGTATTAGGGTATTATGGAGGAAGGATTTACCAAGTGAAGCCTCCCATCCCCGAACTCGTCGTAGCTGAAGATGGAACAGTCCTGTTTACGGGACAGGATATTAAAGACGGGCAAAATGTTTGGCAGTCAACGGGCGGGCAAGAATTGGGAAGTATTTGGGGCCACGGCGCCTATCTCGCTCCGGACTGGAATGCAGACTGGCTCCATCGGGAGTGTCTCTTTATCCTCGATAAATGGAGCAATGAAGAGTTTGGCACTGATTTCGAAAAGCTCAATGATGAACAACAGGCGCAAATGAAGGCAAGATTAAAAAATGAAATGCGGACCAATACATATGATGAAGCGACAGAAACACTGACTCTGTCAGCAGACCGCGTTGAAGCCTTCCGTCATTTGAGCAATTATTATGCCGGTTTATTTATGAATGATCCGCAATTGGCAGAAGTTCGTGATCATTATGCCATTCCGGAAAATGCCATCAAAGATGAAGAAAAGATGGCCAAATTAAATGCATTCTTTTTCTGGAGCACATGGGCAGCGGCAACGAACCGGCCCGGTGACACGGTTACTTATACAAATAATTGGCCGAACGAAGAATTAATCGGGAACCATCCGACAGGAGAAATGGTTGTTTGGTCAGTCGTCAGCTTTGTTCTGCTGTTAGCGGGTGTCGGAGCTCTGGCCTGGTATTTTGCGGCCCAAAGATACAAGGAGCCGCATGCTGCAGAGGTGTATCCTGAAAAGGACCCTCTCCTCGGTTTAAATCCGACCCCTTCCATGAAGGCAACATTAAAATATTTCTGGATTGTCGCATTATTGATCGTAATCCAAATCGGACTGGGTGCCGTCGCTGCCCACTATGCCGTTGAGGGAGCCGGCTTTTACGGAATCCCCATCCAAAAATGGATTCCTTATTCTGTCGTCAGAACGTGGCATCAACAGTTGGGAATCCTCTGGATAGCAACGGCGTGGCTGGCAACCGGCCTATATATGGCTCCTGCAATTTCCGGACATGAACCTAAATACCAGAGAGCCTTAATAAATTTCTTGTTTGTCTGTCTGCTAATCATTGTTGCCGGCTTCATGGCCGGTACTTGGATGGGTGTTTTCCAAAAATTTGATAGCTTAACCGCAAACTTCTGGTTTGGCCACCAGGGCTACGAATATGTGGATTTGGGACGTTTCTGGCAGTTGTTCCTGACAGTCGGGCTTTTCCTGTGGCTGTTCCTTATGGCCCGGGCAATCTTACCGGCTTTCAAGAAAAAGAAAGAAGACCGCCATTTGCTGACCCTGTTTTTACTCGCGTCAGCTGCCATCCCGTTATTTTACGTCCCCGGACTCATGTGGGGGCAACAAACTCACCTTGCCATGGCTGAATATTGGAGATGGTGGGTCGTCCATTTATGGGTTGAAGGATTTTTCGAAGTGTTCGCCACAGTTGTGATTGCGTTTCTTTTTACAAGAATGGGTTTGCTCCGGACAACGACCGCTACAGCCGCCGTCCTGTTCTCAACGAGCATTTTCCTGTTCGGGGGAATCATCGGCACATTCCATCACTTGTATTTCAGCGGCACGCCTGTCGGTGTAATGGCATTCGGGGCTGTTTTCAGCGCTCTTGAAGTCGTACCTCTTGTCCTGATTGGTTTTGAAGCTTACGAAAACTATACACACAGTAAAGCCAAGCCTTGGGTCAGCGCTTACAAATGGCCGATTTACTGTTTTGTGGCGGTTGCTTTCTGGAACCTTGTCGGTGCCGGGTTATTCGGATTCTTTATTAACCCGCCGATTGCTCTTTACTATATGCAAGGGTTAAATACGACTCCTGTTCACGGCCATACTGCCTTGTTCGGCGTTTACGGCATGCTCGGAATCGGGTTGATGCTGTTCTGCCTCAAAGGCTTGACCGGACACCGGGTCTGGAAAACAAAAGTACTTTCCTTTGCATTCTGGGCTATTAATATCGGACTCCTTTTGATGGTGTTGCTGAGCCTGCTTCCAATCGGGCTCATGCAGACATGGGCAAGTGTTGAGCATGGCATGTGGTATGCAAGATCAAGGGAATTCCTTCATCAAGATATTATTCATACATTCCACTGGCTCCGCGTCATCGGCGACACGATCTTTGCTATTGGAGCAGTGGCTCTCGGCTGGTTTGTTTTGGGGCTGAAAACAGGCTGGTCACTGGAGGATGAAAAACACGACTTTGCGAAGAACGAGCAAACTGTTGAAAAATCATAAAATCAGGCAGGGCGCATGGCCCTGCTTCACTTTTTCCGCGGAAAAACCGGATAACGCATAAACTTCTTTTTCATAATGTTAATTTTTTTCGGGAATACTAATGGCGGGCAATAGATATAATTGGATTGCCCAATTCATGCGGGGAGTGATGTATCATGGCAAGAAACAAACTTTTGGTACCCGGATCAAGTCAAGCACTTGAACAAATGAAAGAGGAAATCGCCGAAGAGTTTGGAGTACAGCTTGGTGCAGAAACGACCGCAAGAGCAAATGGTTCTGTCGGGGGAGAAATGGTTAAACGCCTGATTCGCCTCGGAGAACAGCAATTGCAAAATAAACAGCGTTCTTAGAGCAGCATAACAAAAAAAGCGGGACCGGATACAATGGTAAAGTCCGCACGACTTTGCCCTGATTGTATTCCCGTGTCCCGCCTATATTAATTAAGTGTCTTCTTCCGTTCTTCCTTCAGGATTCTCTGTCCCTCCGGCTCCGGAGTTTGATTGCTCAGAAGAGCTGCCGGTTGTTTCATTCCCGGCATTTTCATTATTATTCTCTGTTCCGGCGTTTTCGTCAGTTTCTCCGTCTCCGACTTCCTCATTCGAAGACTGGTTTTGTTGAGCTTCTGCAGCAGCCCGGTCTTTTTTCAATTGGAAATAAGTATCCAAAGTCCGCTGGCCGATTTTCATATTAATTCCGTTTCCTGTCCGGCCTGTATATGCTTTAGGCACAACAACAGCCATTGCAACTTCCGGATTATCATACGGTGCATAAGCCACCAGTGTCAAGTTATAAACCTTTACTGCTGATTGCCCCGGCTGATAATAAAAGTCCTCGGCAGTTCCTGTTTTCCCTGCAGGCAAATAGTTCTTGCCCCCAAAATATCCTCTTCCGGTTCCCCCCTGTACGTGCATCACTTGGCGGAATCCTTCCTTGACCAGATTAAGCCATTCCGATCTTAAGTCCACTTTATTTAAAATTTTAGGGGTGATTTCTTGAAAAACTGGGCCGATCTCGCCATTTTCAAGGACAGGCTCTCTTATTTCCTTGACAAGACGGGGCTGAATGCGGTACCCGCCATTGGCGATGGTTGAAATATATTGAGCCAATTGTATGGTTGTATATGTGTCATACTGGCCGATTGAAAAGTCCAAAAGTTTACCCGGATATGTGATGTAATCCGTTCCTTTGACCCCGACCTGTTCATTGGGAAGATCAATGCCTGTTTCCACACCGAGACCAAATTGGGCAAAACTTTCCCTTAACTCCTCCCATACTCTTGGATCAACATTTAAAGATTTCATGCCGTAATAGTAATTTACATTTGCCATCCGCATGACAGTATGATACATATATACGTTCGATGAAACCCTCAGTGCGCCGACCGGATTAAGCGTTCCCAGGCCGGCACGGTGGGATCTTTTGATCTCATTGCCAATTTTTACGGGAGTATCATGAATATACGTATCAGCAGTAATCGCTCCCTTTTTCAAGCCGGTCAGAATCGTTGCTCCCTTAACCGCTGAACCCATCGGATAAGCATCACTGATATTCCCCAGAGCAAAATCTCTCATAACATATTTTCCTGTTTCCGGATCCCTTTGAATCTGTTTTCCGGCCATCGTCAAAACTTCACCTGTGAACGGATCCATCAATACAACAAAAGCCCGGTCAAGATATGCAGCTCCGGCTAAAGATTTTGCCGCTCTGAGTTCCTCTTCAATGATTTTTTCCACAGCCACCTGAAGATCCATATCAATGGTCAAAACAAGGTCTTTTCCGCGCTGGCCTTCAGTGATCACTTCGGTTTCCAAAACATTGCCGGCTTTATCGGTTATATTTTTAACCTTTGCTTTTTGACCGCTCAGCACATCTTCATACTGTGCTTCAATATAGCTTTTTCCTATCCGGTCATTATACTTGTATCCCTTGGATAAATAATAATCGAGATTATCTCTGGGCAGTCCTTCCGACGTAGTTGAGACCTGTCCGAGAATGCTTCTTAACGTATTTTCATAAGAATAAACACGATCCCAGTCTGTTGTTGTATCAACACCGGGCAGATATTCCAGATTTTCACTGACGGCTGCAAATTCTTCTTCGGTAACCCCTTCATTTTTAACAATTTGCGGGGTAAGGGCATAGCCGCTGGCAAATTTAGAATAAATGGCACAAACCTCAAGGTCGTGCTCAGTCAACTCACTTAAATCTTCATCAGTGATTCGGTTCAGTTTGAGTTGATAAATGGCCTTGTCGAAATCCTTCTGACTGCCTTTATGCTGATTTCTGATTTCCTTCTCTTCCTGTGCGGAAACTTTTTTGTCCCCCTTTTCAGGATAAAGCAGAAGCCAGAAATCCTTTTTGTCTCTCTCGCGGACTTGGGAGGTATCCATATCAATTAATAAAGCAAGCCGCTCGGCAACTTCCAGCATTTCCTTCCGGCTGGCGCCATAATTTGTGTAAGTAATGGCGTTTTTCGGATTGTTATCAACAACGATATTTCCATTCCGGTCATAAATTTTTCCCCGGGGCACGGAATAACTGACGGCAACATCGACCGTTCTTTCAACTTCCCGCCTGTAATCATCGCCTTTGACAATTTGCACAACGCCCAGCCGGAGAACGAGAACGGAAAAAAGCACAAAAACAAGGAGGAATAACAAATTCATCCGAACCGTTATATGTGTCTTTTTTTTCTTTTTGCCTTTCATCCGGTTTGTCAATGAACCAATCCACCTCCTTTTCAACTAATATACAACTATATAAATTTTATTATAAATCTCTTATGTATTCTATCATAAAATCATGAAATCATTTGAACGCGTTACAAGAAACCTATATTTACCTTTTATTATTTTTAGAATATTATTAAGATTATGAATAATATATAAAAAGAGGCGGATTTTCGAGGTGACAGGAAAATGGTGAAGTTTTATTCCATGGGCGAAAATGCCGTTTTGGCCGAGTTTGGAACTAAAATTAATGAATCTGTTCATAAAAAGGTGCAGGCAGCGGCAAACCTTCTCGAGATTCATAAACAGGACTGGATGATTGAATATATTCCCGCCTTTACAACGCTCACCCTCTTTTATGATCCGCTTAAAATCATCTCGGCAGAAAAAAGAATAAGATCTCTTCCCTATGAATTTGTCTGCCGTTATTTAGAAAGAGTTTTTAAGGAACTTAATTCTGAGAAAGTTGTTCCGGCACGGGTCGTTGAAGTACCGGTTTGTTACGGAAACGGTTTTGGGCCCGATCTTTCTGCTGTGGCAAAAATAAACGGACTCAGCGAGGATGAAGTGGTGAAAATCCATTCTTCCCGGGATTATCTTGTTTATATGATCGGATTTGCCCCGGGTTTTCCGTATCTTGGCGGAATGTCAAAAAAAATCGCTGCACCGCGAAAAAAGACGCCCAGATTAAAAATCCCCGCAGGATCCGTCGGAATTGCCGGAATGCAAACGGGCATCTATCCTCTCGAAACGCCGGGAGGATGGCAAATCATTGGACGAACACCGCTGGAATTTTTCAAGCCTCATGATAAAGAACCCGTTTTATTAAAAACGGGAGATCGGGTCAGGTTTAAACCAATTAGCCTTAAAGACTATCAAAATTGGGAGGATAAGAGAGCATGATGACAATTACGAAGCCTGGTCTTCTCACAACGATCCAGGATTCAGGCAGGTTCGGATTTCAAAAATTCGGTATCACTGCAAGCGGTGCAGCAGATCCTCTCTCCCACCGGCTGGCCAATCTTTTGGCGGGAAATGACGAACATCTTCCCACGATGGAAATGACCATGATTGGTCCTTCAATGATCTTCCATAAACATACGTTAATTTCCATTTGCGGCGGGGACTTGTCCCCGACCATTGACAGTAAACCTGTTCCCCTCTGGCGGCCGGTTCTGGTTAAAGAAGGAAGCGAGTTGCGGTTTTCTGTCTCGGTCAGAGGCCTGCGGGCATATTTGGCCGTTGCCGGAGGATTTCAGGTTCCGATGGTGATGAACAGCCATTCCACCTCATTAACTGCGAAAATTGGCGGATTTCACGGAAGAACTGTGGAAAGAGGCGATGAGATTTTATTTAACAGGCCTGGCGCTCTTTCACGTAAAATCATGTCCGACTTAAAAACGAAACTTGTACATTCGTTTGCAGCAGGCAAATGGTCAGCCGGAAAGCCTTTATTTACAAAGCTCAACGAAAACTTGTTTATCCGGGTTGTCAAGGGGCGCCAGTTCGGATTATTTACCAGGCAGAGCCGCGACAGTTTCTTTAACAGCCCCTACACGGTAACGAGCCGGTCGGACCGGATGGGCTGCCGTTTGGCAGGAGAACCGCTGTTTTTAGCCAAGAAACAGGAATTGATTTCAGAAGCTGTGAATGACGGGACCATTCAAGTTTCCGCTGATGGAAATCCGATTATTCTTTTGGCCGAACGGCAGACCACAGGGGGCTATCCTAAAATCGGACAAATTGCTGCTGTTGATATTCCGTTGATTGCACAGGCAAAACCTGGTGACCGGATCTTTTTCCGGCTGATTTCCCACGAGCATGCGCAGCAGCTTTTTATTGAACGGGAAATGATGCTCAAGGAAATAAAGCACGGAATTCAACTGAAATATTTATAAATTTACGGGAGGTTTTAAAAAGTGTACAGAGTCGACTTAAACTGCGACCTGGGCGAAAGCTTCGGCTCTTATAAAATCGGACGGGATGAAGAAATTCTCGACTATGTTACGTCTGCTAATATTGCCTGCGGATTTCATGCCGGCGATCCGGCAACTATGAGAAAGACGGTACGCCTTGCCCTTGAAAAAAATGTCGGAATTGGCGCTCATCCGGGACTGCAGGATTTAGTCGGCTTCGGACGCAGACCCATGCAAATCTCGGCGCAGGAAGCCTATGATTTAGTTGTTTACCAGATTGGCGCCTTGTATGGATTTGTAAAATCAGAAGGAGGCAAGCTCCAGCATGTAAAACCGCATGGGGCGCTGTTTAATATGGCTGCCAAAGACCCGGTTCTGGCCGAAGCCATTGCAGAAGCAATCTATAAGATCGATCCCGGGTTGATTCTATTCGGCTTATCCGGAGGAGAATTGATTAAAGCTGCGGCGAAAATCGGAGTGCGGGCTGCCAATGAAGTTTTTTCCGATCGGACCTATCAAAAAGACGGGACGCTGACGGCAAGAAACGGGGAAAATGCCGTGATCACATGTCACAAAGAAGCAGCCATGCAGGCTGTAAGAATGGTCAAAGAAGGAAAGGTAAGAACCGTTGAAGGAGTTGACATTCCCATTCAGGCCGATACCATCTGCATCCATGGAGATAGTGAAAAGGCCCTTGATTTCGCCAAATATATTAAAGAAACCATGACGAAAGAAGGGATTTCATTCGCCAAAATCAGTGATATTGTATTATAATGGAAGTTAATACATAACAAAGATAAAGGAGCACAACATGAATCCTTATAAACTTCTATTCTTGGATATTGACGGGACAATTGTCACTGCTGAAAATACGGTTCAGGAATCGACAAAGCATGCCATTAGTCAAATGCAGAAAAAAGGTATTGATGTGATCCTTGCTACAGGGAGACCGCTGCACGAAATATCATACCTGGCGGAGGAACTGAATGTCGATTCCATGATCGGCTACAACGGTGCCTATGGAATCTACAGAGGAAAAAGCATTTGGAAAAAACCATTATCTGTTCCATGTATTGATCATTTTCTTCGAATTGCCGGGCAACACAACCACTCCCTCGTCTTGTTCACAAAAGATCGCAGCCTGTGGAATAAAATCGATTCTCCTCTCTCCCTGGAATTTATGGAAAAATTTCACATCCATAAAAACGAGCCTTTTACCTCATCCATAAACGAAGAAATTCTCTCTGTCAATGTGATGACGACAGGAGAAGATGATTATAAAATGTATGAGGCATTTGGGGGACTAAAACTTGCCCGGGTCAATATCGCCTTGGAAGTCATTGAATACTGCTACGATGTCGTTAGAGATGAAGCCAATAAAGGAATGGCGGTTAAAGCTTTTCTTGACCATTTGCAAATTGAAAAAAAACAGGCCATAGCCTTTGGCGATGCCATGAATGATATCGAGATGCTGAAAAATGTAGGGGAAAGCTTTGCAATGGGCAATGCGGATCCCGAACTCTTCAAATTTGCCAAACATAAAACAACCAGCGTTCAAGATGCGGGAGTATACAACGGCTTAAAATCTCTTGGTTTAATCGATTAATTTCACAAAAGAACCGGATTGCTGCTCAGCCCTTCTTACAAAAAACATCAATTACAAAAATGAGCAAAAAATCCTGCCCTGGACTCCCGGACAGGATTTGCTCTTTATCAACCTCTAATCTGACCGTCACCGCGAATGAAAAATTTGCTCGATGTCAATGCCTTAAGTCCCATCGGCCCTCTGGCATGAAGCTTCTGCGTGCTGATGCCGATCTCTGCGCCGTATCCATATTCAAAACCGTCCGTAAACCGGGTTGAAGCATTGTGATAAACAGCAGCTGCATCAACATTGGTCAGGAATTTCCCGGCATTCACTTCATCTTCTGTAATAATCGCTTCAGAGTGTTGTGTTCCGTATTTATTGATATGGGCAATTGCTTCGTCCACATTGGAAACCGTTTTAACAGCAATCTTCATGGCAAGATATTCAGTATACCAATCCTCTTCGGTGGCTTCCTTCACTTCGGCAAACACGCTGCGGGCTTTTTCGTCACCGTATAATTCCACATGATGTTCATGAAGTGCTTTTAATAATGATTCGCCATGCTTTTCCATCCATTTTTCATGAACCAGCAGGGTTTCGATTGCATTACATACGGACGGACGCTGTGTTTTGGCATTAATGACAACTTTTTCAGCCATATCCGGTTTGGCTGATTCATCCACATACATATGACAATTTCCCGCTCCTGTTTCCAATACAGGAACCGTCGACTCGCGGACAACCTGTTCAATAAGTTTTTTGCCTCCGCGCGGAATAAGGACCTCAAGATATTCATTGAGACGGAATAATTCCCGGGCCGTTTCACGGCTTGTGTCTTCAATTAATTGAACGGCATCCAACGGAATTTCCGTATCCCGAAGAGCCTTATGAATCACTTTAATGAGAGCCATATTTGAATAATATGCGGAGGAACTTCCTCTGAGTATTACGGCATTTCCCGTTTTGAGACAAAGTGTGGCTGCGTCAACGGTGACATTCGGTCTTGCCTCATAAATCATTCCAATGACGCCGAGCGGCACCCGTTTTTTCTCAATCAGGAGCCCGTTATCCTTCCGAATGGATTCAAGAGTCTCTCCAATCGGATCTTCAAGGTCGATCAACAAATCAATGGCAGCAGCCATATCTTCAATGCGCTTTTCATTGAGCATGATTCTGTCAAGGATGGCATCAGAAAGACCGTTCTTGTTACCTTCTTCCAGGTCCTTTCTATTTTCCTCGATCAAATACTGCTTATGCTCCAACAGTTCATTGGCAATATTTTTTAAAGCTTTGTTTTTTTCCTCCGTTAACAGTCCAACCAATACCCGGCTGGCAACTTTGGCCTTTTGGCCTTTCACCTTTACTTCACTCATTATGATCCACTCCTTTTTTCTTATAATTGAACCCACCGATCCCGGTGAATGACTTCAATAGTAGAAAAAACAGGCTCATCACAAAGTTCGTCACTTCGTTTACCCATTAATTTCTTAATATCCTCTGAGGAATAGAAGACTTCGCCTTTTCCGAGTAAACCGCTTGTTCCGTAGACCTCGACCACATCCCCCTTTTCAAACTCACCGCTGATTTTATATATTCCGGCAGGGAGCAGACTGCTGCCATGATTTAACAGCGCCTCTTCAGCACCCTGATCGACAAAAATCTTTCCGGCAACGGGTGAATGTAAATAAATCCACTGCTTTTGACTGGTAATAGCTGCCAGCTTTTTCTCCCTGCCAATATAGGTGCCATCTCCTTTTCCAGCCAGAATATTTAGAAGCTTGTCCCTCCCTTTTCCCTGGCCTATGAAGACCTGCACTCCCAATGACAGGGCTGTTTTTGCCGCAATCAGCTTTGACCTCATTCCGCCGGTTCCGACGGATGAACCTGTTCCGCCTGCAAGAGCGATCATTTCATCGGTGACTTCATGCAAATAATCAAACCGCTTTGCCGAAGGATTTTCGCGGGGATTTGAATCATAAAGACCATTAATATCAGTCAAAATGATCAACAGGTCCGCATGCACCAATCCGCTTACAAGAGCAGAGAGCATATCGTTGTCTCCGAAGGTTAACTCTTCTACTGATACTGTATCATTTTCATTAATAATTGGTAAGAGTCCCCGGGACAAGAGTTCCTCGATCGTTTGGTAAGCATTGCGGTAACGCTCTTTTTTGGCAAAATCCTCCCTTGTAAGAAGAATCTGGGCAGGACCGATATTATACTTGCCCAACCCTTCC
>JANWJP010000068.1 GCA_025451895.1 Robertmurraya sp. | reverse complement strand
ATTGAATTTCTGAAGGAAACAAGTCCGGTAACATCCGCTTCCACCATCGTCCAGGCATGGGGAATTTCGCTGTAGCTTTGAACCATTTGTTCTGCAATCGCTTTGCGGATCCCCCGGACGGGAATGATCGAATCCGTTTTATTTTCCCGGCCGGAAAATGAATGGGTAACAGGCTCTTCCCTTTCCATGACCTTTTTTACCTCTTTTTCTTTTGTTTCCCCGGTCTTCGGCCGGCCTGAGAGAGGACTCTTGCCCTCAATTATTTTCAGAAGATCCTTGCGGGTAATTCGTCCGCCCGCTCCGGAACCCTTAACCTCTGTTAAATCAATTCCATGTTCCCGGGAAAGTTTTAGCACTGCCGGAGAGTATCGGGCTTTTTGCCTGAACCGCTCATTTTGTTTATATACTTCCTGTACCTGTTCCGGCACAGTTTCTACAGTTTCTTCAGTAACACTCCGGGCGTCTGTCCCCTCATTCGTGTAAGAATCATCATCCTTTTTTCCGTTATGATCAATCACGCAAATGACTGTATCTGTGCTTACTGTTTCATCCTCACCAACGATGATTTCTTTCACAATTCCGGATGAAGTGGAAGGGATCTCGGCTGTTACCTTATCCGTCATGATCTCGGCAAGCGGTTCATATTTTTCGACCCAATCCCCGACCGAAACAAGCCACTTTACAATCGTTCCTTCGGTCACGCTTTCCCCCAGCTGCGGCATCTTAATCTCCTCAAAGCTCATTTTCAACCTCCTTTTTTCCCGAGTCATAAGAACTAATTTTAAAATTCAGCAAGGTCCTTCATTGCTTGTTCAATTTTTTCGGGACTTATCATAAAATAATTTTCCATCGTCGGAGCAAAAGGCATCGCCGGAACGTCAGGAGCAGCGAGCCGCCTGATCGGAGCATCCAAATCGAACAGGCAGTTTTCGGCTATTACAGCGGATACTTCACTCATCACGCTTCCTTCCTTATTATCCTCTGTCACCAGCAGCACCTTTCCTGTTTTAGCCGCTGCCGAAATGATTGCTTCTTGATCGAGGGGATATACTGTGCGCAAATCCAATAAATGGACAGATATTCCTTCCTCCTCCAGTTTTTCCGCAGCCTTTAACGCATAATGGACACATAAACCGTAAGTGATAACCGTTATATCTTCTCCCTCCCTTTTGATATCCGCCTTCCCAATCGGAAGGACATAGTCGCCTTCAGGAACTTCTCCTTTAATAAGCCGGTAAGCCTTTTTATGCTCAAAAAACAGGACGGGATCCTCATCACGGATCGCTGCCTTCAGCAACCCTTTCACATCATACGGTGTTGAGGGCATGACTATTTTTAAACCGGGCTGATTTGCAAAAATTGCTTCCACTGATTGGGAATGGTATAAGGCTCCATGAATTCCTCCCCCGTACGGGGCGCGAATCACAATCGGACAGTTCCAGTCATTATTGGAACGATAGCGGATCCGGGCTGCTTCGGACAAAATTTGATTTACCGCCGGTAAAATGAAATCAGCAAATTGCATCTCCGCTATCGGACGCATTCCATACATCGCCGCCCCGATCCCGACTCCGGCAATGGCCGATTCAGCAAGAGGAGTATCAATGACACGTTCCCCGCCAAATCTTTCGTATAATCCTTGAGTAGCTTTAAACACTCCGCCTTTTCTTCCCACATCTTCTCCGAGTACAAAAACTCTCGGATCCCTTTCCATCTCCTCGCGGATCGCCTGATTAACCGCTTCAATATACGACAGAACGGCCATTTCTTTCCCTCCTTCCTTTATTCATAATAGACATGCTTTAACGCATCCTCCGGTTTTGCATAAGGAGCTTTTTCAGCATATTCAGTCGCATTATTCACAGTTTTCATGACACGATCCGTTATTTCCTGATCCTTTCTTTCATCAAGAACACCATTTTCAAACAAATATTTACGAAAAGAAGCAATCGGATCCATCGCACGTGCCTGCTCAATTTCATCACGGGTGCGGTAGCTTCTGTCATCATCATCCGAAGAGTGGGCGGTTATTCGGTGCAGCACTGTTTCGACTAATGAAGGGCCTTCACCATCCCGCGCCCTCATTGCTGCTTGCCGGACGGCTTCATACACCGCAAGAGGATCAGTCCCGTCAACGGTGACTCCCCACATTCCGTATCCGACGGCTCTGTCGGACAAGTTTTTACAGGCAAATTGTTTTTCTGCCGGTGTGGAAATTGCGTATTTATTATTTTCAACCATAATTATGACCGGCAGTTTATGAACCGCTGCAAAATTTGCTCCTTCGTGAAAATCTCCCTGATTCGTCGAACCATCCCCCAAGGTAACAAAGGCAACAGAATTTTTACCTTCTAATTTAGCCCCGAGGGCAATTCCCGCGGCGTGGGGGATCTGGGTGCTGACAGGGGAGGAGCCGGTAACAATGCGGTTTTTCCTTTGACCGAAATGACCCGGCATCTGTCTCCCTCCTGAATTCGGATCGTCCGCTTTGGCATAGGCGGAAAGCATCAGTTCCTCAGGAGTCATTCCGAACACCAGGACAACCCCCATATCCCGATAATAGGGAAGAATATAATCTCTTTCTTTGTCCAAAGCATAGGCAGCACCTATTTGCGCTGCTTCATGCCCCTGGCAGGATATAACAAAAGGAATCTTTCCTGCCCGGTTCAAAAGCCACATTCTTTCATCAAGTTTCCTTGCCAACAGCATCGTTTCATACATATCTAATACTTGTTTATCTGATAAACCCAATTTCTCATGACGGCTTTTATTCATACAACCTTCCTCCCGAATTTACTAAAAGAAAATATTTTCCCGATTAACAGCGGCTGCTGTCAAAAAACTATCCGTGGATAGCCTTTCCTTCAACGGCCAGAGCAGCCTCCATAATCGCCTCTGAGAGAGTCGGATGGGGATGCACAACATTGGCAACTTCCCACGGCGTGGCGTTAAGAAAACCGGCCAAGGCTGCTTCCGAGATCATTTCCGTCGCATGGGGACCGATTATATGAACTCCTAATAGATCATCTGTTTCATGATCGGCAATCACTTTTACAAAACCTTCGGCCTCTCCGAACACAAGAGCTCTCCCATTGGCCCGCATAGGAAATTTTCCCGTCTTTACACGGTAGCCTTTTTCCCGTGCCTGTTCCTCTGACAATCCCATACTTGCCGTTTCCGGGCTGGTGTAAATACATCTCGGAATGAGATTGTAGTCGACCGGAGCAGGTTTTTTTCCTGCCATATGCTCCACAGCCGTAATCCCTTCCCTGGAGGCGGCGTGAGCAAGCTGCATTCCGCCAATACAGTCTCCGACGGCATAAATATGCGGTTCCTTCGTTTGAAAAAATTCATTCGTAACAATGTAACCGTTTTCTATTTCAATAGTTGTATTCTCCAGGCCGATATCCCTGATATTAGGTTTTCTGCCGACTGCAAGGAGCATTTTTTCCGCCGAAAATTCCTTAATTTCACCGGAAATTTCGGCCGCAATCGATATTCCGTTCTCTTTCTTCAACGAATCGGCAAGTATTCGTACTCCGGTAAAAATCTTGATCCCTTTCTTTGTCAATGCTTTTTTCATTTGACGTGAAATATCCAGGTCTTCACCGCTGATAATTCTTTGTCCACTTTCAAGGATCGTAACTTGAACACCAAAGTCAGAAAGTAAGGAAGCCCATTCCAATCCGATGACTCCACCCCCGGCAACTATAATTGAACCGGGCAATGTTTCCATCTCCAAAGCATCATCAGATGTAAGAATTCGTTCTCCGTCCGTTTCAAGTCCTTCAATTTGACGGGGAATTGAACCTGTGGATATAAGGAGGTTTTTCGGAATCAACATCTCGTTTTCAGAGCCGTTTTTCATTTCCACTGAAACCGTTCCGGGCAGAGGTGAAAAAATAGAGGGTCCCAATATACGGCCGATCCCATTGTAAATATCAATTTTTCGTTTTTTGATTAATAGCTTGACTCCATTATAAAGTTGTTCAATAATATTTCTTTTCCGCTCCTGAACGATTGAAAAATCAAGAGAAATCCCGTTTGTTACCACCCCGAACTCATTTCCCGCTTTTGCTTGTGTATAAACTTCCGCACTTCTGAGAAGCGCTTTTGTCGGAATACACCCTCTGTGAAGGCAGGTTCCCCCCAGTTTATCTTTTTCCACGATCGCCGTTTTCAGACCGAGCTGAGCCGCCCGTATGGCAGCCACATAACCCCCGGTACCCCCTCCAAGGATGACTAAATCATATTCTGCCGCCATTTCTCCTCACTCCTTTCGAATCAAATCCGGGAAATATATTGCACCTCTGCCAGGCAGGCAAATCCTTTAACATCCCCGCCAGCCATCCGTTCGGCGGCTTAAAATATGGCGCTCATTTTGCAAAAACTGCCTTCTGGACTTTTTCAGTTTGACGAGCCGTTCCTCCGCAAGCCGGTCAGCTGCTGCATAAGTCGGGATGCCTTCTTCCTTGGAGATACGGAACACCTTTTCAATATTGGCAAAAATCGATTCAACCTTTTTCATGGCCCTTTCCCGGTTATAACCGTTTAGTTCATCTGCTACATTAATTACTCCACCCGCATTGATGACATAATCAGGGGCATAAAGAATTCCCGTTTCATGGAGACGTTCCCCGTGACGGTCCGCCTCGAGCTGATTATTTGCCGAACCGGCAATAACCTTTGCTTGTAATTGGGGAATAGTTCGATCATTAATAATTCCCCCTAAGGCACATGGAGAAAAAATATCACATTTTACCCCGTATATTTCATCAGGGTCAACCGCCTTCGCTCCAAATTCTTCCACTGCCCGTTGAACTGAGTGTATATTAATATCTGTAACTATAAGCTCTGCTCCCTCTTTATGAAGGTGGCTGCAAAGATGGTAAGCAACATTGCCGACTCCCTGAACAGCCACGACTTTGCCTGCCAAATCAGCAGAACCGAACGCTTCCTTTGCCGCCGCTTTCATTCCGAGATAAACGCCGTAAGCGGTTACAGGAGACGGATCCCCTGATGACCCGAAGGCTTGGGAAATGCCTGTTACATATTCCGTTTCTTCATATATAAGTTCCATATCGTCAACTGTCGTCCCTACATCCTCTGCCGTAATATAACGGCCGTTCAAGCCTTGCACAAAGCGGCCAAAGGCTCTGAACATCTCTTCATTTTTATCCTTGTGAGGGTCTCCGATGATTACGGTTTTGCCTCCGCCGAGATTTAATCCCGCGGCCGCGTTTTTATAAGTCATCCCCCTCGCCAATCTCAACGCATCCTCAACAGCCTCTTCCTCTGAGTTGTATTGCCACATTCTCGCCCCGCCCAACGCGGGTCCGAGCGTTGTATCGTGAATGACAATGACCGCTTTTAATCCTGAAGTCTTGTCCTGACAAAAAATCATTTGCTCATAATCATATCTTTCCATTAGTTTAAAAAATTTCATTTTTTTGTCCCCTTTTTACGAAAACATTCTTTATTCAGCATTGACAATTTGATTACCTTTTCATAACATTGCCGATTAAATTCTTTAAGAGGATTTATTGCAAAATTCATACCATTTATTTTGTTTATCATGCAATTTACCCGAAAACTCTTTACATCTGCTGGTTTTTGCCGAAAAAAAAGCCCGTATTAATGAAAAGGCTTATGCAAATTCTTTCGCATCTATGAAAAATACTGCATGATATTGTTGTCAATATTATGCTTTTTCAGTTTATAATAAAGATTCCGTACTGAAAGACCTAATTCCTTCGCAGTTTCAGTTTTATTGCCATTGTTTCGCTTCAATGTCTGCAAAATAATTTCTTTTTCATATTGGTCAAGAAGACTTGTCAACGACTTGTTTTTTTGGTTAACTGACCATTGTTGCGAAATGTTAATGCTTTCCATACCGGTTGCCGGCTTGCCCGGCAGCCCGCGGATATGCTCTTCTGAAATTTTTGTTTCATGATAATTCATAAAAATGATTGCTCTGCCAAGAACATTGTCCAATTCGCGGACATTTCCCGGCCAATCATATTCCAGCAATTTATTCAAAGCTTCAGGCATGATTCCTTCCACATTGCGGCCGTATTCCCGGTTCAGTCTCTCGATTAATCGGGTGCATAAAAGAGGAATGTCGCTCTTTCGTTCCCGTAACGGAGGAATATGAACAGGCATTTGACTTAGACGGTAATATAAGTCTTTTCTAAACTTTCCCTTTTTAATATTCTCCTCCAAATTCACATTTGTCGCGGCAATCACCCTTACATTAATGGGAATTGACTTTGTGCCGCCAACACGGGTAAGCTCGTTTTCCTGCAACACCCTTAATAGCTTTGCTTGCGTGTTGACAGATAATTCACCAACCTCATCCAAAAATATACTGCCATGGTTGGCTTCCTCAAAAAGTCCCTTTTTTCCCCCTCTTTTGGCACCGGAAAATGCCCCTTCCTCATAACCGAATAATTCACTCTCAAGCAAAGTTTCCGAAATCGCAGCACAATTTACCCGGATAAAATTTTGATATTTCCTGCTGCTTGCATTATGAATTGCATGGGCAAATAACTCCTTGCCGGTTCCTGATTCACCTCTTAAAAGAACGGTGGCAGGTGTAGCGGCAGAAAGCCGCGCCTGTTCCACTGCTCTTTTCATTTCTTCCGATTCACCGATAATATCATCAAATGAATACTTTGCTTCCAATGTACGGATAATCTTTTTCGCTTTTGCCAATTCCCGGTTTAAAGCCTCAATTTCGGATCTGTCATGAATAACTCCGACACTTCCCTTAATTTTACCATCAACAATCACGGGAGCCACATTTACGAAAACTTCCTTTTTTTTCGGGCCTACCCGCATTGCCACTCCTCTTACGGGCTTTTTCGTCTTTAATACCTTCAGGTGCATGCTTTCTCCTTCAGATATGTCTGCAGTGGCAGGTTTTCCAATAACCTCGGCCTCTGTTAACCCGGTCAACCTCGTATAAGCGGGATTAATTAAAATTCCTTTTCCATGCTCATCAACAACAGAGATCGCTTCTTCACTGGAGTGAATAATGGCTCTTAACATCGTTTGAACCTCTTTAAGACTTGAAATTTCCTCATGAACATTGAGCATTTCGCACCTTTCCTTATACACTGCAAAAGCTCTTCGGAAATCATTTCTTTCTCTGATTATACTTGCAATAAATGCGGCTGCTTTTCCGGGAATCAGCGTCATATGCTCCGGAAGTGCTTTTTGAATCTCTTGAAAGACTTTTTCCTTTCCGGTACAGTCTATGACCACATCAATCGCTTCAGTTAAGAAAGAACGCCATCTCTGAGCAGTCAATATTCCTTTTTCCCTTGCCAAAATCATTCCCGGAGCTTCGTCATTTTTGTCAACAACCGCTTTAACATTCAAAACATTCGTTTCTGCAAAAAGTTTTAACAGAAAAGCTCCTTCCTTCCCTGCTCCAATCATCAACGCTGTTAACATCTTATTCACCGCCCTTTTTTCATTCCATTTTCCTGATTTTTTCGGACTCAGTGAATATGAATAACAAAAATAAGTTACCAGGAAGTTCCTAATAGCCGGTAACAAAAATTAATACCAGGACGCGAACGAAAAAATTCATAATTTCCAGGAAATTGCAGAAGCAAAATTATCGCGTATAACATTCGAATTTTATAGAATTTTCTGATATATTCATTAATAAAAGAATGAACCCCATTTCTTGTCATTTACCCGATGAAATGACAAAAAATTTCGTTAAAAATAAAAGTGAGGACGAAAAAATATGGCCAGATTGATTGCCCTTATAATCTTAATCGTTCCGGGAATCATTGCAGGATACGGATTTAAACAAATGCGGGATGTTTTGTTCGGCACCCTGAATCATCCTTTTCCTTCATTAGCGGTGCAATTTACGGCAGGCTTGATCTGTTTCATAGCAGGGCTGTCATTTATTGCCGGTTTTATTTTTCACAGGGACCGCCGGAAAAACAAAGTTCAACCCCGTTTCAAAATTAACACCGAAAAAAACTCAAAACATCAATAATAATGCTTATTACAAAAGGTTATATCGGATTGCCTGCCGGACAGAAAAACTGCCTCAGCAGCCAAGAACGAACATTTCAGGAAGGGGTAAACTGTTTTCTGATTCTGAACGCCTTTGCCGGTTCATCCGTAATCACTGCCGAACAACCAATTTGAAATAAGCGGTGAAGCTCTTTTTCGTTATTAACGGTATATGGCCGCACAGCTATACCGTTTTCCATAGAGGCCTTAATAATCTCATTGGTTGCAAAACGATAATGAGGATGGAAGCCTTTTGCACGTATGGATTTTGCATAAATCCACGGCATATACAATCCTTCCATAAACAACGGAGCAATTTCAATATTCGGGGCTAAACGGTAAAGGTGAATGATACTGTAATGATTAAAAGACGATACAATGATCCGGTCTTCCAGTTGATATTCTCTTATCAAAGAAACAACAATTTCTTCAATCCCCTTATAGGGAATTTTTCCTGTTTTTAACTCCACATTACACAAAAGATGATTTCCGGACAGCCATTCAAATACCTCTCTTAAAGACGGAATCGGCTCTTTTGTGACAATTGTTTTATTTCGATAAGCAGCGTCAAGTTTCCGCAACTCCTTATAAGTAAAATCTTTAACATATCCGGTCCCGTTTGTCGTCCGATCGACTCTTTCATCATGAATCACGACCGGTTCAAGATCCCTGGTAAGTTGAACATCGAGTTCTATTCCGTCAGCCTGTTCTTTCTCTGCTTCAATAAATGCCTTCATCGTATTTTCCGGAAACGCATCGGAGGAACCCCGATGGGCAAAAATAAGTGTCATCATACCACTCCCCGGATTTTTGTAAACTTTAAATAAAACCTGAGCTTTTTATATAGTGTACCTTAATATGGGTTTATTCGGCAATTAATAAAATGGAAAGAGCAACGCGTAAATATCCCGGAAAGCAAAAAGGTGTTCCATACATTTGGAACACTTTTTGCTGTTAGAGCCCGAAAATATAATTTTTATCCTGATTTATTCACAGTGATTTCTGAATTAGCCTTAGAACCCTGAGATTTTGGCTTTCTTGGCCAT
>JANWJP010000067.1 GCA_025451895.1 Robertmurraya sp. | reverse complement strand
AAGGAATTGTCACATATACTTTATCTAATTATTTAATATTTTGAATATTCTCTCCTTTCACTTTGTAGTGAGAGGGGTTTTCCTGTAAAAATAAAATTCTCTTTTGAGTTCTTGCGCTCAAATAATTTTTTATTTTAATGGTGATTAGAAGTTGTTTCTTTAGAAAAGTTTCATTTGACTTAAGTTGGGCAATTAAATACGGGAATTTCAAAATTTTTTTATTGTAATATCTTCATATTGTCTGTTATAGATTAACTTATTTATTATTTTCGGTATTATCTCTTTGTGTGAGAGTTCATAGATTATCTGCTGATCTGAACTTAATAATATACAAGCCAACTTCTAATACTATTCACTAATAGTTGTGTTTAATAATTTTTCTAATTGAGTTACCTTTGATTCAATTTGGAATTTTTCCCTAAACTGAATCATTGTCCCGTCAGGTTCTTTTTAATAGATGAGAGCGGGGGCACTCCCCACGCCCCTTCTCCATCTTTCCTCAGTGATACACACTGGGACATGTTCCCGCTGCCGGTTCATAAAAACAATGCAGTTTAAATTGACCGGAAAACGGCTGACTGTACCAAGTGGATGGACACGGACCATACGGATTAAAGTACCAAAGAGCATATTTTGCCGGATGTTCCCGCCAATACCTCAAGTTTAATCTTGCTAGTCTTCTCTCCACTTCTCTTGCTGCCTGATAAAAAACATTTCCTTTTTGAACTGCCTCAAAAGAGTAATTTCCGCCTTGTACTTGAAAGATCACTTGTTCAACGGTTCTTAAATCTCTGAAATCCGTACAATCTGCTACAACCCGGTTAACAATCACATTCCCGACATACAACATTCCCTGTTTTCCTTCGCCTTCAGCCTCTGCCCTCATCATCCTTGCCATTAAGTCAACATCCGCATTTCGGTAAAGGATTCTCGCCATGTTCCACCTCCAGCCTGTATAAAAAAACACATATATCTTTAAAGTTTATGCTTATTATTTCAATATGATGAAAATGCTTATTTTTCTTCTAATCCGTGAAATATCATTCATGTTTAGAACAGGTTTCAATAACGGGATTTTATATTTTTTGCTCAACAGGACAAGAGGTGCAACCGATACTATGGCTTAATTTTTTGGCGAACATCGACAAAAATGATGACCGGGTTAAAGCAACTTTAAATGATGAAAAAGTGTAATTGTCTCGGTATTTTAAAATTTGTGACGAACTTGTTTATTCTTTGAAAATTTAAGCCATTTAAAAAAGGAACTGCAATGTCTTCAGCATCTTTCAAATTTAAACAATCATCCCTCTTTAACAATGTTTTTAGGGTATTTCACCGCTCAATTTTTAACATCCCCTCTGGTTATCCGTTCAAATTAATCTGCTGTTTGATATTCTACATAACTTTATTTTTCAAGGAAGCGGTTCATATCATACAACCGAGCAAAATCTGTTTGAAAATTGATTCATTGTTGTACAATATTCACATCATATTAGAAAAGGAGAAGAATCAATGATAGCGCAGTATGAAGAAAATGTTTCCGGTTTTGAAAAAATTAATTCTGAAAAAGCGCAGGAACTGATAAATGGCGAAAGCGAAGCTGTCATTTATATCGGCAAAGCTGTATGTCCGTTTTGTCAACGATTCGTCAAAAAACTAAAGAAGGTTGCTGAAGAAACAAACACACACATCTATCTAGTTGACAGTGCAGAAGAATCCGATATGGAAGGAATTACGGCATTCCGCTCCCGCTATGATATTCCAACGGTTCCCGGTTTTATCTACACAAACGGGACCACAGTAAACGTAAAATGTGATTCATCCATGTCTGAAGAAGAGATCAAAACATTTATGAATAAATAACATAAAAACAGGAATCTTGTCTCTACGGACAGGATTCCTGTTGTCTTTTTTGAAAATTTAACCACATAAAGTATTGCTCTAAACGTGGATAATCCGGTTCAGCTTATTACTGATAACTTCTCTTTTTCTCCCGGCTGCCTGCGGAACATCCGATGAAGGAAAAATAGACGAAAAAACTGCAAAGCATGAAGAGAGTATAAAAACGGCTGCGAAAAAGAGCGGGAAAGCAGAAAAAGAAAAAAATCCGGAAGCGTCTGCCAATGACGAAAACTCTTCTATTCAAGATGAAACAGAAAATAAGCTGGAGAATAAGGACAATGCAAAAGAAGAGGTCATCACAACGAAAAACTCCAAGGCCACAGAAACAATTCCTTTTAAGGCGATAAAGCAAAACGACAGCAACTTGGAAAAAGGAAAAGAGATAGTCGTGCAGAACGGATCGGATGGCGTCAAGACAATAACATACAAAGAAACATATACAGATGGAAAACTAACAAGCAAAAAAGCTGTTTCATCAAAAATCACGAAACAACCCGTCGATAAAATTGTCAAGGTGGGCACAAAAGATCCCGCTATTACTGTAAACGGTTTCCTGAAAGCCAGCGAAGCCCGCAAAATCCTGTCGAATGCCGGATTAAAAAAATCGGGAAACACATACTATTATGATCACTATGAAAATCCTGATTATCCCAATTATACAGTGGTAGTAGTGGTTGGTAACGAACATGCAGAACAGATTAAAAATGATGCCGGTTTTTATAGACTTTACAGTAATGGTTCAGAAGAATGGTGGAAGGATAATTTTGATGAACGGACTGCCCAGGCAGGGGTTTCAGAAGGCCAAAAACATTTAAGACAGATTGAAAGCAAGGTTCGAATTGCAACGAGTGCGGTATATGGAAAGGATACTGCAAGAGCGAATCAATTATACAATCAAATCATGAGCAACCCACTAAAGGATTTCTCTAAGTCATTCTAAATGGCGGGAAACACTGAATGAATTTATTAATTATTGGTTTTCCGGAATAAAGAGGACATCATTGTCCTCTTTGCCGGCAAAATGAAAAAAGCGATGATGGCTTCCCCTTCCCTTAGACCGCTATCATCACTCATAAAAAATTTCGATGAGCTGTGCCAAATCCACATAAAAAGCAAATAGAGAAAACAAAACTGTTTTTCTCCATTTGCTTTTTCAATGGTTTAAATACCTCACAGTATTATTCTTGCGGATTTTTAATTGAACATCACAAATTAACAATCCGTATCTTCACCGGAGCGCCACATATCAATCGCCTTATGGATAAATTGTTCCAATCCGGTTTCTTCTATCTTGATTGATTTTTTGACGCGAATACAACCCTTTCCGCAGTTATAGCCTTCTAAAAGTGCCTCTGAATTTTCTATTTTTTCAATATTACCGACATAGAGGCTGACATAATGTTTTTGTGCATTTAAAGCAAAAAAATAGTCGTCGCCTTTACCGTAGTTCAACATTTTATAGCGAATGACCTCTTCCAGTTCCGGGGCATAATCCAAAATCATTTGCCGGATCGCAAGCAATTTCTCTTTTCGCCAATCGTCTTCAAGCATTGCCAGATATTCTTCAGGGTTCTTTGCATCGTATTGCATATTGAGGTCCTCCTCCTTCCCCGTTATCTTACAGGAAATTTCCTGCAAATGCATCTTTCGACTTCTTTCCTTGTATGTAGAAACAATTATTTCCTTGATCAATAAACTTATGTATCGCCAAATGCCCTCTGCAGATTTATTTCACCAATCAATTATTTCCGGATTTGTATGATTATCCTTTCACCTTTTCAGTAAAGGAAGTGAGTCACACTCTCTTATTTTTCTGAAAACGTTATTTTTATTTAATATTGCTCGGGCGCTGTACCATAAGTTTCAACGATGGCAGCTTTAATATTCTTTTTACCTTCATGAATCGTTACCACTTCAATTTGAAACTCCCATTCATCTCCAAAATCAAACAAATACAAGAAGCGTTGCCCGGGATATAAACCTGACTCGCCGATTGTAACTTCATTTGCATAAGGTCCGGTAAAATCCATTGGTGAATAGTATGCCCGTTTGCCGAAATTCTTTCCGTCCAAATAAAAGGCGAAAAGGTGATCATCATCAAATCTAAAAGCTTCTTGAATAAGTTGATGAAGATCTAAAAATATATGGGATGAAGATAATTGCAGTTTGCGCCAACAATTCCATCCTTTTACGACACTTTAAAAAGGCAGGTACCTTATATGAGCTTTATTTTATTCTTAATTACAAGCGTTTTAGTTAATACACCTCCCCAAAATAAGGCTTTAATAGATCAAATAAGGAACACTCTTCCTTTTCATCCTTTGTTTCCTGTTTTTCCATTTGTCCACCAATATCAAACAGGGCAAAGAAATCATCCACAACATCCATTTCGTCCAAATTCGATTCCCAGAAATCACTAAGAATTGGTGATATTTTATTAAGCATTCTTTTCTATTACTTACAAAAAACCCCGCAAATGGTGCAGAGATGATATTACTTCAAGGTGCTGCCTGCGTTTCTTTGATATTTCTACATTCTCATCGTATATCAAATCTTCATAATCAAAAGTCAGATTGTTATCCATTGTCTCGTAATATTTCTTGTATAGAACATCCATTACAAGTTCATTCTTTTGCAGTTTTTCTGACACAAAAAATTTCCCTTCCAAATCTCCCTTAAACACAAAAATTTCAGAGTTCAGTTCATCTCCAATAATATAGCGGGACTTTTGATATTCGAATAAAAAGAAACTTTCATGCTCAAAATAAACAATCATACAGTTTCTAACAGATTTAGAGAGACGGTGAAAATTCCGATCATAATCTGATTTTGGTTCAATACTTATTACAATTCCGGATTCTTTACATTTTTTACAAAGATGTTTACGGTGACCTCTTCCACTAAATTTCTCATTAGGGAGAAAATTACCACATCCTTTGCAAAAATGGCCTCGTTTCTTACTCCCCACTCACAAAACTCCTTATTTATTCTTTAATTTTAAGCGAACGTATTTCATAAAGACAGCCACAGCGTCAAGATCAGCAAAAGATATAAAAAGAACCACGTGCTTCCGAAAAAAGCAAGTATCCTGAGAACTTATAGACGGCAGGGAATGCATTGTATAGCTATTATACGACAAGAAAGCCTCTAATTTATGTGATTAAAACCCATCCAAGATTATGTTGCGAATTTATTAGATTTATAAATTTGCAAGGTATATTACGTATATCATTTAAGCATTAATCCTGTCATTTTCAAAAAAAGCGGGCAATGTTTGCCCACTTTTAGCATCCATGTATTCAAAATGTAAACAGCAAAACGAAACCGGATTAAAACAAATGATTAAGCTCCTTCCGCCATATCTCTTTTACTGTAACCAAGATATCCGATAATCATTAAAATAATACTCATTAAAGTTATAACACCAAAATTCAGAACATCAAACTCTTCAATCGGCATTTTGGGAATCCAACTTAAAATAGCTATTTTTGAAATCCATTCAGGGATATCCAGCATACCTCCAAAGTAGCTAATCGCAAAACAGTAGCCAAGATAAACATAAACGGCCTTTCTAAATTTCGGCAGCCATCCAAGGGTTAACGCTGCCAACCCTGTAAGAAATAATAGCGAAGCCTGATTTATTCACCGTGATTTCTGAACCAACCTAAAAACCTTGTGATTTAGGCTT
>JANWJP010000066.1 GCA_025451895.1 Robertmurraya sp. | reverse complement strand
AATCCTGTATGCATTGTGTGGAAGCGGCCTGTGAAAAGGCCTGTCCGGAGGATGCCATCAGCCACACGAAATTCGGCTCCGTGGTTGTGGATCATGATAAATGCGTAGGCTGCGGCTACTGCGTACAGAACTGTATTTTCGACGTGATTGAGCTGGCAACGTATAAGGATAAAAACGGCAAGGAATATCGCAGGGCACAGAAGTGCACCCTCTGTACCGATCGTCTTGAAGAGGGATTAAGACCTGCCTGTGTGACAGCCTGCCACGCAAATGCCCTTGAATACGGGGAAAAAGAGCAGGTACTGGCCGAAGCAAAGAAACGTTTGGAATTCGTGAAGGAACGATTCCCGAATGCCAATATCTATAATCCGCAGGGAATCGGCGGAACTAAGACTGTGTACTTGTTGGCAGAGAAGCCGTCTGTTTACGGACTGCCGGAGAATCCAAAAATACCTTTGTCCCAGGTTATCTGGAAGGATATTGCGCAACCAATGGGCAAGGTGTTAATAGGAGTCACTTTAACCGCAGTTCTAGGAGCGGCTATCGCCAACGCCCGCAATAAGGGGCCGGAGGATCAAGAAGGAGGTCAGGACAAGCATGAGTAAAAGAACTAAAACGCGTCCTGTGAAAAGATTCAGTAAGCCGATCATTTTCGTTCACTGGTTAAATGCGGCGGCATTTCTTACCCTTTACATTTCAGGTCTGCCACTGTATACAGACTGGTTTAATTTCTTGTATCCTGTGTTCGGCGGCCCGGAAAATGCCCGCATTATCCACAGAATAGCAGGGGTTGCTCTCTGTCTTCCGGTCATTATCATTTTGGTGACGGATCCGAAAGGTTTCGTTCATTGGATCAAATCATGCTTTACGTGGAGTAAAAGGGATATTCAATTCCTTCTTGCTTTTCCAAAGGAATTTTTCGGCCGCAATCCGAAGATTCCGCCACAGGACTTTTACAATGGAGGAGAAAAGCTTAATTCGCTGCTCAGCATTATTTGTGTAGCAATGCTTGTGGGTTCAGGTTTCCTGATGTGGCTTCCTGAACATTTCCCGCAATTTTTAGTCAGATGGGCCTATCCGATGCATAATATCGGTTTCGGATTATTGGCTGCTGTTGTTGTAGGACACATTTTCCTGTCCATTGGCCACCCGAATTCAAGGGTATCCATCAAAGGAATGACAACAGGATATGTCCCCGAATGGTATGCGGAGGAGCATCATGGAAAATGGTATGAGGATGTAGTAAAAAAGCAACTTGCTGAAGAAGAGCATAAACAAGCAGTAAAAAAATAATCAAGATGGGAGTCATTTGTCAGCGTCTGCAGTTGACAGAGTGATTCCTTTCCCTTACGCTTTGTTCAAAGAAGAGCTATCCGGCATTCAGGATAGCTCTCTTTTTGTTTGTTCCCGATATTTTCAGCCTTTTTCCCGCTCAAATCGGAATTTTATATTTGTATTTGAAATCATTTGTATTTATTGATTGTTTGATGTTTTACAGTTTCCCCGGAACAATATCCTGCATTATTGAATCCGGATTCTGTTTTATTAATGTTCATCCTGGAAAATTTTTTTGTTTAACAAAAATTGTTGAAATTTTTTCATAAAACTGTGCCCTGATATACACAAAACGTTAACCAAGCGGTCAAAAGTCTTTAAACAAATGGACATAAATAATAACCAAACCAAAGTGTTTTAGAAAAAATAAGGAAAAAAATCCGGTATTCATTCATGAAAACCTTGATTTCACAAGGATTTTAAGGAAGGTGATTTAAGTTACAGAGCGAAATGTGAATTTTCTTTAAAATTATATTATGAAATACCAATTGCATCCTTTCTTTGATTCGTCAATAAAAAATAAGAATTTTTCTGTATTATCCCGGTAAGAAGCATCAAAACACTAATAAAAATATTTTAGTAGATTGGCAGAAAATTCTTTCATTCTGTTTTATTAAAAAACGGAGTGACCTTACACATGTGCGTAATTAACTTTGAGATACAACATGTCCTCAGTTGCCTTTACCCACATAAACAGAAATTTCCTTCAACAGAGTTTATAAAATGTGCTGCCAGGTGAAGAACAGGCGAAAATTAACAACAACTATACATAATGAAGGAGGTCGGGAGAAATGAGCAGGAGAGAGAAAACGCGTTTGATAAAGAGATTTAGTAAAGCAATTATTTTTGTTCATTGGTTGAACGCATCTTGCTTTTTTCTGCTGTATTTGTCAGGATTGCCGTTGTACACAGACTGGTTTAATTTTCTCTATGTTTTTTTCGGCGGACCGGAAAATGCCCGTCTTATACACAGAGTAGCCGCAATTGGTTTGTGTTTACCCGTTATTATCGTCTTATTCACTGATCCGAAAGGGTTCTTTTATTGGATTAAAACAATTTGCACATGGAGTAAAAGGGATATTCAGTTTATTATTACTTTCCCGAAGGAGTTTTTTGGCAGGAATCCAAAGATGCCTCCGCAGGATTACTATAACGGGGGAGAAAAGATAAATTCGATATTGATCATTTTATGCACTGCATTGCTTATAGCATCCGGGTTTGTTATGTGGTTTCCTGAAGTTTTTCCGCAGGCTCTGGTCAGATGGGCTTACCCGATTCATAATATTGGGTTCGGTCTGGCGGCTGCAGTAATTGTCGGACATATTTTTCTTGCAGCTGTACATCCCAATTCAAGGGTATCGCTTCAAGGCATGAAAACAGGGTATATACCGGAATGGTATGCAGAGGAACATCACGGTCAATGGTATAAGGATGAGGTGTTGAAGAATCTGGATCAGCCTGGTGAAAATACAAGTAAATGAATTGATGAATAACTTTTAGATAGTAGAACTGTCCTGACTGTCCGGACAGTTCTTTTTTGTTGTATATGTCTTTATACGAAAGTTGTTTAAATAAATTGAAATTTCTTGCCTGTCAGGCGTGACTTGCAAGATTGAAAGAAAGCGACGGGCAGCCGCATCTTCTTTCAAAATCTTTAATAAACGTTTGTTTAATCTTTTTTAAAGATATTTTCCAATTGTTTTTTATAAAAAAGCCCCTTTTTTATAGCAGTGTTCAGATCGATTCTAAAGCCGGATTTTATTTTAGGAAGTAATGCTGTGATTAAATAAATAAAAATTAAACAAAATAAATTGTCCATGTTTGCTGCAGGGACAGAGCAGGGTGCAAAAGAGAGTGAACAAGAGGCAGACATCCGCCTTAAAATATTTGGAAAATTCAAAAATTAAATTGACTCTATTTGTCCTTGCCCTATATAATACAAACTATAGGTAACAATTACCAAATATCGGTAATAAATGGAGGGATGGGATTCATGATAAATTTGGATCTGCCTGTTGTTCAATTTACAAGGGAGCAGGAAGAGTTCAGGCAAGAAGTCAGAGAATTTCTGGCTGAAGAAAAGAAAAAGGGAACATTTGAAACGAAGTGTGATTCATGGCTCAGCGGAGATTCACCCGAATTTTCCAAGAAATTGGGTGAAAAAGGATGGATTGGAATGACCTGGCCGAAAAAATATGGCGGCGGCGAGCGAAATGCATTAGACCGCTATATTTTGACCGAGGAATTACTTGCAGCAGGAGCGCCTGTGTCAGCGCATTGGTTTGCGGACAGGCAGTCAGGACCGTTGCTATTAAAATTTGGAACTGAAGAACAGAAAGAATACTTTCTACCGAGAATTGCCAGGGGAGATACATATTTCGCCATCGGTTTAAGTGAGCCGAATTCCGGTTCTGACCTGGCAAGCCTCAGTATTCGGGCCGAAAGAACAGATGGTGGCTGGATTTTAAACGGTTCAAAGATTTGGTCAAGCGGAGCTCATATTGCCCACTACATGATTGTCCTCTGTCGTACCTCAAAATTAGATCCGAATAACCGCCACGCAGGTTTAAGTCAATTCATTGCTGATTTAAAAGCCCCCGGTGTAACGATTAGGCCGATTAAATTTTTGACCGGGGAACACCATTTTAATGAAGTGTTTTTTGACAATGTCTTCATCCCGGATAATCGGGTAATCGGAGAAATAGGAAATGGCTGGAAACAGGGAATGACAGAGCTTGCTTATGAAAGAAGCGGTCCGGAGCGGATCTTAAGTACTTTTCCGTTGTTGGAAGAATTAATACGAATCTTAAGGGAGAATGGAGATTATCGCGGAATGCAGGAGGCGGTTGAATTATTGCCTCAACTTTGGAGCATGCGCAATATGTCAATCGGTGTTGCAAAATATTTGGATGACGGTGTGGATGTCAATATTATTGCGGCGCTTGTAAAGGATATGGGAACAATTTTTGAAAAAAATATTGCCGAGAAAGCGAGATTAATTATTTCCCGTCATCCGTCCGTACTTTCAACGGATATCTATGAACGATTTATGGCTCAGTCAATTTTACACGGGCCCGGCTTCACTTTACGCGGAGGAACAACGGAAATTTTAAGAGGAATAGTAGCAAAAGGAGTGGTTGCAGGATGAGCGAAATGCTGGAAATAATCTTGGATACGACAGGCCGTATGTTCAAGGATTATTCCACACAGGAGCTGCTTGAAAGTGCTGAACAGGGAGAGTGGGCTGAAGAATTATGGCAGGTTTTAGCAGAGTCGGGAATTTTACATGTCGGAATTGCTGAAGAATTGGATGGAGCAGGCGGAGATCATATCGATGCCTATAATATTTTGCGATTGGCCGGAAAATATGCTGTTCCTTTGCCAATTGCTGAAACATTAATCGCTCAATGGCTGTTGGCGGAACAGGGAGTAAAGCCTTCCACAGTCCCGCTAAGCATTTCTTTTGAAAATGAACAGGAATTTATGATTGATGACCTTGGTGATCGTTTTATTGTAAACGGAAAAGCTGTCTATGTACCATGGGCACGCCATGCCAAACAGCTTTTGACGCTTGGAAAATTAAATAATGAGAGTGTGATGGTTCTTCTTCCTTTGGATAAAGCAATTATTGAGCAGGGTGCTAACTTGGCATCCGAGCCGAGGGATACCGTTATTTTTGAGAATTTCGAAATTACAGCATTATCTTGTTTTCCTGTTAACAAAAATGAAATGGTCAACAGGGTTTATGAAATGGGGGCATTGGCAAGGTCGGCAAAGATGGCGGGAGCGATGGAACAAATCTTGGAATTGACAGTTTTTTATACTAATGAACGCAAACAGTTCGGCCGTCCTCTCCACAGATTCCAGGCGATTCAGCACCATCTGTCCGCATTAACGGGTGAAACGGTTGCTTCCTTGGCTGCCTTGAATTTTGCCATTCATGAAAACAGCACAAAAGAAATTGCTTTGACGAAGATGAAATTGAGCGGTGCAGCCGGAAAGATCGCGGAGATTTCTCATCAAGTCCATGGAGCGATCGGTGTAACACATGAACATACACTGCACCATTACACACGCCGGTTATGGTCATGGCGGGATGAGTTTGGCAATGAACGATATTGGGGATCAAAACTTGCTGATCATTTAATGAAGAATAACGGCGAAACTTTGTGGGAATTCATTTCCGCAGGACGGGAAGCAAATCTTGTTTATGGGGGTGAGAAATAATGAAAGATTTGATTTTTACAGTAGAGGGCAGCGTGGCAAAAATTATTTTAAACCGGCCTGAAAGCATGAATGCTTTCAGTGAGGAAATGCTTGATTTGTGGATTGAAGCTCTCGAGACAGTCAGAGACTCCGATGAAATCCGGGCTGTTCTTGTAAAAGGGAATGGCAGGGGCTTTTGCGCAGGCGGAGATGTAAAAGAGATGAAGGCCGGAAACGGATTTTACAAGACATCCGAAGATCGCGTTTCCACTGCCTTGAAAAGAAAAAACTCATTATGGAAGAAAATCCAGCGCATTCCTCTGTTGCTGGAGGAAATTGATAAGCCGGTTATTGCCCAGATCCATGGATTCGCTTTTGGTGCAGGACTGGATATGGCATTAATGTGTGATATTCGCATCGCCGGCGAACAAACAAAAGTTTCAGAAAGTTATGTGAATGTAGGAATTGTCCCCGGTGACGGAGGAGCTTATTTCCTGCCGCGGCTGGTTGGAATTGACCGCGCTTTGGACATGCTGTGGACCGGAAAAGTTTTAACAGCGCAAGAAGCAAAGGAAGCAGGATTAATCACTTTTGTTGTCCCTGACCATGAATTGGAAAGCTTTACAGAGGCTTATTTACAAAAATTGGTCACCGGGCCGCAGGAAGTGATCAAATTTGTAAAAAGAGCGGTATACCAAGGGCAAGATATGAGTTTGCGCGCATCATTAGATATGATTTCTTCGGCAATGGCGATCGTTACTGAACTGGAGGACCATAAAGAGGGAGTCCGGGCCCTGGCTGAAAAACGCGCGCCGAGATTTCAATAGATTGATTTTCTAAAGGATTTTAAGTTGTGACTGTTTTGCTTAACAGACTCGGACCCGGTTCCAATGTGTAACCATGAATTTACTGGAAGTTCGTGTTTTATAGGATGGAGAAATATAAATCTGAGTGATTAATAGAGTTCGTTTATAACAAGTTGAGGTTTATATCTTTATAGGGGGATGGGGATGAGGAAGGTTTTTGCATTTGTATTGTTGGCAGTCCTGTTAGGATTTACCACTGCCTGCGGAAATACAGAAGGCACCGCAGGCAAAGGCAACTTAACTTTTGCAACGGGAACAACAACCGGGGTTTATTATTCTTTAGGTGCAATGCTTTCATCTATGTGGACCAATGAATTGGATACAAAAATATATTCTCAGGTTTCTAATGGCAGCGTGGAGAATTTAAATTTAATGAAGCGTGGTGAAGCGGATCTGGGCTTTTCCACTGTAAATATCGTATGGGAAGCCTACAACGGGAAAGGAAGTTTTAAGGACAACCCTTACAGTGATGTCCGGATTCTTGGTAATTTGTACCCGAATGTCAGCCATATTATTGCCAGAAAAGGCTCCAACATAAAAGAAATTAGCGATATTAAAGGAAAAAATTTTGTCATGGGAGCGGCAGGAAGTGCAACAGAAATTGAATCAAAATTAGTTTTGGAAGCCCATGGAGTAAAAACTAAAGACGTTCATGAAAATTTTGTAGGCTTTACTGAAGCTGTGGATCTTCTCAGAAATAAGCAGGTAGATGCAGTAAATATTTATACTGGTGTGCCTTCTTCGGCAGCGACAGAGTTGATGTCAACAGTCGAATCCAATATGATCAGTTTTTCCGACGGAGCGATAAAAAAGCTGGTTGAAAAATATCCTTGGAACTTTGCATATACAATTAAGGCAAACACTTATAATAAGCAACCTAAAGAGATAAAGACTGTTGGGCAATATAGCACAATCGCCGTGGATAAGTCTGTTCCCGATGAAGTTGTTTATGAACTGACAAAGATTCTTTGGGAAAATTTAGAGGAACTTAAAAAGAGCCATCATGTGGCTAATCAGTTTGACCCTGAATCCGCTGTTGAAGGAACGGCAGGTATTCCGCTCCATCCGGGTGCCGAAAAATACTATAAGGAAATAGGCGTATTGGACTAAACAAAATCTTGTTAAGTGCCGTCTTCATCCCCGCTGTCCGGCCGGTTTGTGGTCTTCCTCTGCCCGGTTACCCGGAACTGTATTATCTTGACAGTAAATTTTTTGTTCCGAACCGGAATTTTGTTGTACATAGAATCGTTTTGTTTGGCGGGGCCGTGGGCAGCAGGCTGGACAGGTCTAGCAGAAAACGGGAGTGGGAAAACTATTTGTTCAAGGGAGGGAAAGATTATCGACAAGTTTCAGAATATTAAGAGTAACAATCAAGAACTAGCTTCACCTGATACTGTTGAAGTGGATGATGATGGTGTTGTCCAGTCCAGGTACACGGGGTATATGACGAGAATAATTCTCGGGATAAGTCTTATATGGACATTATTTCAGCTATATATGAATACCTTCGGGGTTATGGATGCTGTTAAATTCAGGAGCTGGCATCTCTTCTTTCTTCTTATCCTGACTTTTATTCTCTATCCCGCCGGCAAAAAACAACGTGGAATAAGAAAACACGTCAGCTTATGGGATTTTATCTGTATATTGCTGACTATTGTATCTTTGGGATATTTTGCCCTCACTTATGATGATTTCATCAGGGAAAGAAGCGGAGTAAATATTACTGCTGATTATTGGTTTGGCGGAATCGGAATTCTGTTGTTATTTGAAGCAACCCGGCGGATTGCCGGAAAGGGATTGACGATTATAGCCGCATTGTTCTTATTTTATAATTTCATCGGCGCTTATATACCTGGAATGTTTGGCCATAACGGGTTTAGCATAGAGCGGGTCATAAATGTAATGTTTTGGGGCGGACAAGGTATTTTTGGGACAGCCCTCGGCGTATCCGCCACCTATATTTTTGTATTTGTTTTATTTGGAGCCTTTCTCAAAAACAGCGGTTTTACAGAATTCATAAATGATCTTGCATTAACGCTTGCAGGCAGAACTTCAGGCGGTCCTGCCAAAGTGGCAGTGATCGGAAGCGGTTTGATGGGAATGGTTAGCGGAAGTGCGGTCAGTAATGTGGTTACTACCGGTACTGTCACCATTCCATTAATGAAAAAGACAGGCTATACACCAAGATTTGCCGCTGCCGTTGAATCGGTTGCATCGACGGGAGGCCTAATTGCTCCGCCGGTTATGGGGGCGGCAGCATTTATTATGGCGGAGTACTTGGGAGTTTCTTACACTGTTGTGATGACTGCAGCGATTGTACCCGCACTGTTGTATTATACTACCGTATTTATGGCAGTTCATTTTGAAGCAAAAAGATTGGGTCTTTCGGGAATTTCCAAAGAAAATATTCCCGACGCCGTTAAGGTATTAAAAGAAGGCGGACATTTATTAATTCCATTGATTGTTCTGTTAGGTGTCTTATTTTCAGGGGTCACACCGCTGTTTGCAGCGATCTGGGCTCTGCTGGCTACAGTTTTTGCCAGCTATTTGAGAAAATCTACTCGCATGAGCCTAAAAACAATTCTAAAATCGATTGAGGAAGGGGCAAAAGGAGTTCTGACAGTTGGGATTGCCTGTGCTATCGTCGGTATCGTCGTAGGCACAATCAGCTTAACAAGCCTTGGGCTGACGATAGGAAATAATGTCATGAGTATTGCCGGAGAAAGTATCTTCCTTGCTGCAATTTTGACTATGTTAATCAGCATTATTCTTGGAATGGGAGTACCGGCGACGGCTGCTTATATTATTGTTACAACCGTTTCCGTTCCTATTTTAACAAATATGGGGGTACCCGCATTGGCGGCACATATGTTTGCTTTTTATTATTCTGCTTTATCAGGCATTACACCGCCTGTTGCTTTGGCTTCATATGCTGCTGCAGGAATTGCAGGGACAAACCCCAACAAAGTTTCCCTGGAATCAGTCAAGCTTGGGCTGATTGCGTTTATTCTTCCGTTTTTCTTCTTGTATAATCCGGCCTTGATATTTCAGGATGTCCCGGTATGGGAAGGAATTTTAGGAGGAATGACCGCCATTGCTGGAGGAGTCGCTTTCGCCTCTGTACTGAAAGGTTGGCTGTTATATAAATTAAATATCTGGCAACGGGTATTACTGCTTGTCGCCGCTTATCTCCTGATAGAACCGACATTACTGAATGATATTGCAGGGATTGGATTAATCGCGGCTGTTACTGCTGTTCAATATATTAAAAAAGATGGAGAGATTAGTCCTTTGGTTGAGAAGGAAACTGTATAGGGGAAAGCGCCCAATCGATCGTTGGACTTTGCTATATCATGAATGAGTGCTGCCCCGGGAGGTGATGAAAGTGACCAATCCCGGGGCGGCGGTGATTAGAGCGAAAGCTTCGATAGAAAAATTTAAATGTAGCCAGCGGGATTGACTTTTTCTAAGAAGTACAGGATTTACGAAAAAATCTTATTATTTAGTTCCGGACATTTCTAATTACGAAATATACAGTAAAGAAGAGTGAAGCAAGTGGAACGTCAAAAGGAAGAAGTAATCTTTAAGAAAAACTATTCGATTCAATCGATTCACCGTGCAGCCCGGATTTTACGGGCTTTTTCCAGAGAAAGACCACAGCTTTCGCTGACGGAGCTGCATAAACTAACAGGTATAGGCAAATCCAATTTGCAAAGACTTTTATCTACTCTTGTCTACGAAGGTTTTCTGCAAAAAAATGAAGAAACAAAGCTTTATCAGCTTGGACTTGAATTGTTGTTCCTGGGGGAGATGGTGGAAAAGAACTCCAGTTTATTGGCCATTGCTGTACCGGTCATGAAAAAGCTTAATGAAAGTACGAAGGAAGTAGTCAGCATGAGCATTATTGAAAACAACGAGCGAAAATGTATATATAGCATTAACAGTCATTATGAGTTAACTGCGCTTATTTTTGCCGGACAGACCTCCCCCTTGTATGCGGGTGCCTCGGCCAAGGTTCTTCTGGCTTATTTGTCACATCAGGCGCAGGAGGAGTATTTGAACAAAAAGGATTTGGAAAAAGTTACTGAAAACACAATTGTATCCGTTGATGCGCTGCAGAGTGAATTAAGGAAAATCCGCAGGCAGGGATATGCTGTAAGTTACGGCGAAAGGGTAAGGGGGGCGTTTTCAATCAGTGCCCCTGTATTTAACTCGTTCTCAGAAATAATTGCTTCCGTTTCTATTACGATTCCGACTGTCAGGTTAGAGGACTATCATATCCCCTCTTTAGTTGAACAGCTATTGGAAGGGACAAGGGAAATCACAAACAGATTGCGTCCGTCGGACAGTTGAAGACAGATAGTTTGGGAGTTTCTGTTTAGGAAACGAATGATGTTAGCTTGCGGCAGATTATGAGGCTTTGGAAATGAAATGCTGAGTATATCAGCATTTTTTTGTTATTTCAGATGCATATTGGTAACTAATTGGTAAGCTTGCTTTCCCAGATTTGTGTATTGCCGTATATTAAGGGCTCTTAAAAGCTATTTAATTCTCTAGTTTGTTAGGTTTTCGACAAAACAGGAACTAACAAGGGTTAGGTCCCAAAAGAAGCAGAGTGGTGCTTAAACGGGCTCTAAACTTTGATTTTGTGTCTCAAGTTCAAGGAATTAAGTCCAAAACGGCATCCAAAAAAGAAATTTGGATCCCAAGTTTGTTGAGTTTGGGATAAAACGGGCTCTAACACTGGAAATTAGGTCCCAAGTGAAGCAGAGCCGGGCAGAAACGGGCTCTAAACTTTGATTTTGCGTCCCGAGTTCAAGGAAGTAAGTCCAAAACGGGGTCCAAAAAAGAGATTTGGATCCCAAGATTGTTGAGTTTCGAATAAAACGGGCTCTAACACGGGAAATTAGGTCCCAAGTGAAGCAGAGACGAGCAGAAACGGTCTCTAAACTTTGATTTTGCGTCCCGAGTTCAAGGAAGTAAGTCCAAAACGGGATCCAAAAAAGAAATTAGATCCCAAGATTGTCAAGCTACGGCTTAAACGGGTTCTAACATGTGAAGTTAAGTCCCAAGTAAGGGAGGTGATGGCGGAAACGGGCTTTAATATGCCAATTTACCTCCCGCATGACGAGGCCGTTCCCAAGACTGCCCTAAAAAGAGAATCAGATCCCCAGTTTTTTATGTT
>JANWJP010000065.1 GCA_025451895.1 Robertmurraya sp. | reverse complement strand
ATTGCTTTTATTTGGCGGGGCGATTCGGTCTGCAGGAACGGTAAAAGGAAAAAAGACGGGCAAATTTGCAACCAGCGACTGGATGGAAATTGAGAAGCAGAGAGGGATTTCAGTTACTTCAAGCGTCATGCATTTTGATTATAACGGTTACCGGGTTAATATTCTTGATACCCCGGGGCACCAGGATTTCAGTGAAGATACATATCGAACATTAACAGCCGTTGACAGTGCCGTCATGATTATTGACAGTGCCAAAGGGATAGAAGAACAAACTTTAAAGCTTTTCAAGGTTTGCCGGATGAGCGGGATACCGGTTTTTACCTTTATTAATAAACTTGACCGGGAAGGAAGGGCCCCCCTTGATTTGATTGCCGAGCTTGAAGAAGTAATGGCGATTGAAGCCTATCCCATGAATTGGCCGATCGGAATGGGAAAAGAATTTCTGGGACTTTATGACCGCTATTATAACCGGATTGAACAATATCGCGCCGATCAATCAAACCGGTTTATTAATTTGAATGATGACGGAGAAATAGAAGGAGAGCATCCGATAAAAGAGAATGCGCTTTATGAACAAACGCTGGAGGAGATTTTGCTCCTTGAAGAAGCTGGCAATGCATTTTCCGAAGAAAAGATTGCATCCGGTGAGTTGACTCCGGTATTTTTTGGTAGTGCGTTGACCGCATTTGGCGTTCAAACCTTTTTAGAAACATATTTGAAATTTGCCCCGCCACCGAGGGGCAGAAAGTCATCAGAAGGATTGATTGACCCGCTTTCTGAGGAATTTTCCGGATTTGTTTTTAAAATTCAAGCCAATATGAATCCGGCTCACCGGGATCGGATCGCGTTTGTACGTGTTTGCTCAGGGAAATTTGAAAGGGGAATGACTGTCCATGTCCCCCGTCTCGGGAAACAGATGAAACTGTCGCAATCCACTCAATTTATGGCGGATGACAGAAGTACAGTTGACGAAGCCGTAAGCGGTGATATTATCGGGTTATATGATCCGGGAACCTATCAAATTGGCGATACTTTGACAGCGGGGAAAAAGTTTCAATATGAAAAACTTCCCCAATTTACTCCTGAATTATTTGCGAGAGTGACTGCTAAAAACGTGATGAAGCAAAAACATTTTCATAAAGGTATTCACCAGCTTGTTCAAGAGGGGGCAATTCAGTTATTTAAAACAGTGAAGACGGGTGAATATTTATTGGGTGCTGTCGGACAACTGCAATTTGAGGTTTTTGAACACCGGATGAAGAATGAATATAATGTGGACGTAGTGCTGGAAAGCATGGGTTCAAGAATTGCCCGGTGGATCGAGGATGATGAAATTAACGAGAATCTGTCCAGTTCACGGAGCCTGCTCGTGACGGACCGGTATGATCATAAAGTATTTCTTTTTGAAAATGATTTTGCCATGCGTTGGTTCCGTGAGAAACATCCTGATATCAGTCTTTATAATCCGATGGATAAGTATTAGAGGTGTCAATTTCCGGAAAACATTGTAACAGTGCTTCCGGTGCGAAATTCGAAATTCCGGCCAAGACAATCCCCCTGCCTGTCCTGATATATTTGCAGACAGGCAGGGGGATTTTTATGACCGGTATGATTGTCCGGAAAGTTCGGATTGTGCTTGTTTAACAAGGCGTTTCGTAATTTCTCCGCCGACAGAGCCGTTTGCTCTCGATGCTGTATCTGAACTGAGTTTGACACCAAATTCCCGGGCGATTTCGAACTTTATTTCATCCATATATTGTTCGATTCCCGGAACAAGCAGTTTATTGCTGCTTCGGGCCATCATATTCACTCCTTTAATAATAATTACAAAGGGAACCCTTTTAAAAGTAGTATGTATTAAATGGGTTGCTTCAAGACTGGAAATGTTTTGGAGAAAAAACAGAAATGGAAAATATCTGTTTTTAATGACCTGCAATGAATTATAATAATGCTGAAACATGCCGTTATTAAAGGTAAATGGATATAGGGAAAGGACAAGTTTTGTTATGAATTTTTTGAAATTGAAATTGAAAAATCTTACTCCCTGGCGCGCCATTGTCGGCTATTATTTCATTGCCGTTATTCTGTCCGTTCTGTTATTAAGTTTGCCGCCTGTATATCAACCCGGAGTCCGTCTGTCATTTATAGATACCCTTTTTACAGCTGTCAGTGCCGTCAGTGTGACGGGTTTGACTGTTGTTAATATTTCGGAAACGTTTAGTCTTTTAGGTGTATTTGTTTTTATGTTTATTCTCCAAATCGGCGGAATCGGAGTTATGAGTGTGGGTACGTTTTTTTGGCTGCTTTTTCGCAGAAAAATTGGCCTGAAGAAAAGGCAGTTGATTATGGTGGATCATAATCAGATGAATTTGTCAGGCTTAGTAAGCCTGATTAAAGATATTGTGAGAATTCTTCTTTTAATCGAATTGTTTGGAACATTTATATTAGGTTTTTATTTTTTGAAGTATTATCCAACTTTTCAGGAGGCTTTATTACACGGTCTGTTTGCTTCAGTCAGTGCAACAACGAACGGGGGTTTTACCCTGACAAGCAATTCCATGCTCTTTTTTGCTGATGACTATGTTGTGCAGTTGGTAGTGATGATTTTAATAATTTTGGGCGCAATCGGTTTTCCTGTTTTAATTGAAGTAAAGAGGTTTTTATTTCCCGAAGGCAGGAGAAAAGATTTTCGCTTTTCTTTATTTACAAAATTAACGGCCGTCACTTTTTTTGTCCTTTTAGCAATTGGGACTTTGGCAATTCTTCTTTTGGAGTGGCGCAATTCTTTTGCAGATTCTTCATGGCACCAATCATTATTTTATGCCCTGTTTCAATCAGTATCATCCCGGAGTGGCGGTTTGGCCACCATGGAAATAAATGATTTTTCCCAGCCGGTGCTTTTGGTGCTCAGTGTTTTAATGTTTATCGGAGCTTCACCAAGTTCCGCAGGGGGAGGAATCCGAACAACCACATTTGCACTTAATATTTTGTTTTTATTTCATTTTATTAAAGGAAATAAATCGGTAACAGTCTTTAAAAGGGAAATTTATGAAGAGACTCTGGCAAAATCCATGGCTGTTACATTGACGGCGCTGCTTCTTATTTTTTCAGCGATTGTTACTTTATCCGTTACGGAAAATCAACCCTTGTTACCAATTATTTTTGAAATTTGTTCCGCCTTTGGAACTACAGGTTTATCAATGGGGATTACGCCTGAATTGTCAACTGCAGGAAAAATCGTGATCATGCTGTTAATGTTTATCGGACGTATCGGACTTTCTTCCTTTTTATTTATGATTGGCGGAAAGGGCGATCAAGTCCCTTATCATTATCCGAAGGAACATATTATTGTCGGATAATAAATGCCGGCCGGCGTGCCTTTCGTTGTGATCTCACTTTGTGTTGTATACGCACCTCTGTTTAAGTATAAAAATTTCGAGATGCCTTAATAAATTTTCCTTTACGAAACATAATATTAGGGAAAGTCAACAGAAGGAGAGATAAGATGGCTAAACGAAAGGCGCAATTCGATGCTGTTGAAAAACATAGTAAAACTCCGAAGAAGAATTTGGCAGAAACGGATTTTTCAACAGAGTTCAGCAATGAAGAAAATGTTATGAAGGGTTTTAACCGGAATTCAAAGCGCGGCAGAGAGGGGAAAAGCTGAATGGGCAGGGACCAAAAGCCTGATAAGCCTGTAAAACCTGTAAATGTCGAATTCGGTCATGAATTTGGTGATGTAAACTCGGCGAAAATTTATGAAATACCATTTATGAATAAAAAAGACGGAAAGAAAAAAACGAATAAAAAATAGGGGACGGCCTATTGACCGTTCCCTGTATCATAATTTTGAATATTCGTTTTCGGAGCATGAAAAAATCAGTGCCTGTTCCTCTGCGGGATGGAAATAAACAATCATGATCGACGGTTCCCGGGCGATTTTTCCGGAGGTCAGGTATTTTTCAGGATTGAAAGGAAGTTTTTCTGCAATTGTAAATTTGTACAATTCTCTTTCATGAAGTCTTAATTCCTGAAACTTTTTACCGAGGAGGGAAGGATTATTTAATAATTCCCGGTAAAGTTCCGTTTTTTCATTCCGTTCTAATGTTGAATCCCACCATGTTTTCCGCGGTTTGTATTTTGCTTTCTTGAGGTAATCAAGCTTCATCAATGCCAATACGATCTCCAAATCAGCTATTTTCTTTTCCTTCAGAAAGTTGTAAAGACGTATGAAAAGATCCTCCGGCTGATAGCCGATTTTTTGCCAGCCGTTCTCTTCCCAATATTCCCCGAATTCCTGAAAGAAATCAAAGGGCGATGTGAAAGTATGGTCTGCCAAATATTCAATCGTGTGATCCATACGGTGTTTATTCCAATATTTTTCCAGCATATCCTCTGCTTGTTTTATTTTTATCATCTCTTGAAAGGACAGGACATTATTTTTTAAAATTTCATAGGGAGGATGGTCCATATATATATATCCGTGTTGATCGGCATCTCTGCGAAGTCCCGTTCCCCTCAGCATTTTCAGAAAACCGAGCTGCAGTTCCTCCGGCCTTAAGGCAAAAACATCATTGAAAGTTTTCCGGAAGGAGTCGTAATCTTCCTCGGGCAGACCGGCTATCAGGTCTAAATGCTGAATAATTTTTCCTCCTTCTTTGATCATTTTTACGATTCTGGACAGTTTCGCAAAATCCTGTCTTCTTTTAACAAGCATATTTGTATGATCATTGGTTGATTGGACGCCTATTTCAAATCGGAATAATCCCGGAGGTGCTTCTTTATTCAGAAATTCAATGACTTCCGGTTTCATAATATCAGCCGTTATTTCAAATTGAAAAACCGTTCCCGGTGTATGTTCATCGATGAGAAACCTGAACATTTCCATGGCGTAGCTTTTACTGATATTAAAGGTGCGATCCATAAATTTAATTGTTTTGGCACCGTGTTTCATCAGAAATCGTAAGTCATTCTTGATTTTTTCCCGGTCAAAATACCGCACGCCCGTTTCGATGGAAGAAAGACAAAACTGGCATGTAAACGGACAACCCCTGCTCGTTTCTATGTAGGTAATCCTTTTGGAAAGATGGGGAATATCCTCTTCGAAACGGAAAGGAGAAGGCATTTCCCGTAAATTGAGCTTGTCAGTTTGCGGCCGGAAAAAAATCTGTCCGTTTTCCCGATAAGCAAGACCCTGGACCCTTTCAAAATTTCCTTCACCGTTCAGTTCTGTCAACAAATCTTTAAATGCTTTTTCTCCTTCCCCGCTGATGATAAAGTCAAGCTCCGGCACTTTTTCAAGCCATTCTTCGGCATCATATGTGACCTCGGGCCCTCCGAAGACAGTTTTTATATCAGGATTGATTTTTTTAAGCATTTTGATAATTTTGATGCTGTCTTCAATATTCCAAATATAACAGCTAAAGCCGATGACATCCGGTTCTTTTTTGATTAAGTCAGTAACGATATTGATAACCGGATCTTTAATGGTATATTCAATCATTTCTATATTGAATTCCGGCTCGGCATAGGCCTTTAAATAACGGATTGCCAGATTTGTGTGAATATATTTTGCATTCAAGGTGGTGCAAATAACTCTCATTTTATGTAAACGACTCCTTCAATCAAATGATTTTTTAAAAACCGTTCATACAGCATTTTTTCCAGAAAGCCTGACAGACAAACGAAGACCTTTTTATTTCGGTTCTGAAACTTTTTTCCGGTGCAAGACGGTTGCAGGGAAATGTGCATTTTTTGAGATGATATTTTTTCAGACGAAAAGAATCCCTATCTTAAACTATATTAGCCGAAGTTTGGAAAAATAACGAGATGCTTGTTAAAGCAATTTGTCTTAAAGGGGAAAGATTTGAAAAGAAGAAAGTGTTTTTTTTCAATAATAAAGAAGTTTTAAGATAAAATTTTCGTTTGAATACCGGCTTTGCAGTTCTGTTATAATACAACCTTCATGCTGTTACACAGAAAATTATAACAGATAAAACCTTAATTCAAGTGTGTTTTTAAACTTTTTATGAAACTGTTTCGAAATTTTTGTGGCTGATGTTTGACATTTGTCACAGCATTATCTAAAATGTTGAAGTAAAATAGGAGTGTATACACAAGAAAATGTAAAGAAGGAAAGTCTGTATACACTTTTTTTAAATTGTCAATTCCATTTTATGTAAAAAATGGATGTCAGAAAGATGACAGGAACGGCAGATTGAATTTTCAATGGCCATACAGAAACTCGGAATATTAATAATGAATTTAGGGGGAGGTAACATGTCTATCTTACCGAAAAAGAATGAATTGGGTTTTTATGAGATTCGCTTGGAATCCATCGGTGGATTAGGCGCAAATTTAGCCGGAAAGATGTTGGCGGAAGCAGGAGTTTTAGGTTTGGGCCTGAATGGTTCCAACTTCTCAACTTACGGCTCGGAGAAAAAGGGGACACCTGTTAAAAGTTTTGTTCGTTTTTGTGATCCGGATGTGGAAATTCGTGACCACAGCCCGATAGAACAACCCCATGTAATCGGAGTGTTTCATGAAGCGCTTTACAAGACAGTTAATGTTGTCAGCGGCCTTCGTCCCGACGGGATTGTTCTGGTCAATTCCACAAGGGATTTTGATGATGTCCGCAAAGATTTAAAATTGGAGAGCGGAACATTGGCGCTTGTTGATGCTCTCGGAATTGCCGTTGAAGAAAAGACAAGAGTTAATACGGCTATGCTCGGTGCGCTTTTTAGAATATGTGATTTTCTGGATCCTGATGCAATGAGAAAGGTGATCAGGAAAACGTTCGAAAAGAGATATCCCCATCTTGTTGAGGCAAATCTTCGCACCTTTGACAGAGGTTATAATGAAGTGAGATTTAAGTCTTATGAAGTACCGGAGGGGGCCGTAGGAAAAGATTTTACCCGGCCCAAGCCTCTTTTAGGATATATTACACAGCCGATCGGCGGAGTTTTAACAGCTCAGGCAAACAGTATTTTAAAGGATATGAGCGGTTCACGCCAAGGCTTTTTGCCCAGTTTTGACCGTGAAAAATGCATTCATTGCGCAGCCTGTGACAATGTTTGCCCGGATTTCTGCTTTGTTTGGGAAGAAGGCGAAGACAAACGGGGCCGAAAGCAAATGTTCTTAAAAGGGATTGATTATCAATACTGCAAAGGCTGTCTCAAATGTGTGGAGGCATGTCCGACAGATGCATTGCAGGAACTTCGGGAAACAATCGGCTATGCGGATGAACATCGCGTGAAGCAGAACTTTCCGTTGGTAACAGGGGGGATTCTATAATGTCAGCAATTGAAAAGGAAGTAAAAGAAATGCAGCAAAAAAAGATTGCCGAGCAGGTTACAACCTTTGAGTCCGGGAATGAAATGGCAGCTATGGCGGCAGCCCAAATCAACTATCATATTATGGGCTATTTTCCAATTACACCGTCAACCGAGGTTGCACAGTATTTGGATCAAATGAAAGCACGGGGCGAACATGATATAAAACTGATTCCGGCTGACGGGGAACACGGTTCTGCAGGTATTTGCTACGGCGCGGCGCTGACGGGGGCACGTGTGATTAACGCCACGAGTGCCAATGGTTTTATGTATATGCTCGAACAACTTCCGGTTCAATCTGGAACCCGTTTTCCGATGGTTTTGAACCTGGTAACGAGATCGATAAGCGGCCCTCTGGACATAAGAGGAGACCATTCGGATCTTTACTTTGCCCTCAATACGGGATGGGTAATTTTGACAGCAAGAACCCCTCAAGCTGTTTACGATATGAATATTATGGCTCTGAAGATTGCCGAACATGCAAAAGTTCGTTTGCCGGTAATTGTTGCCTATGACGGCTTCTGGACATCCCATCAAAAACGGAAGGTCAACTATTTTAAGGATCGCCGTGTTGTCCAGGAATTTGTGGGAGAGTGTCCGACCGACTACAATCTTATTCGTGATTTGAAAAAGCCGGTGACAGTAGGCGCTCATATGAATGGTGACGATTTAATCAATAATAATTATCAGCAGTCTGAAGCCATGTACCGCGCCGGTGAAGTATTCAAAGAAGTAGCAGCAGAATATGCGGCCTTATCAGGAAGAGAGTATTCTGAACTTGATCTTTATAAAATGGAAGATGCTGAAATAGCCGTATTTCTATTAAACTCAGCAGCTGAATCAGCCAAGGATGTGGCCGACAAACTGCGGAAGCAGGGAATAAAAGCAGGAGTCATCAGTCCGAATATTATTCGTCCGTTCCCTGTCGAAGCGATTAAAAAAGCGCTGAAAAATGTGAAAGCCCTGCTCGTTGGTGAACGTGCGGACTCTTACGGCGCTCACGGACCAAACCTTACACATGAAATCAAATCCGCCCTTCAGGAGGATAAAGAGAATAATACGATCGTTGTGAGCAGAGTATTCGGCGTAGGCGGAAAGGACTTTTACCATGACGATGCGGAACATTTCTTCATGCTGGCGCTTGATGCCATGAATAAAGGTTATGCAGAGAAGCCTTTTGATTATTACGGAGTGGTTCCCGGAGATCCGGAAAAAGCCCAGAAACCTGTTATTGAACCGCAGTACGGCGATGTATATAAATCCGGTTTGATTCAAGTGACAATGGATGAGGAGACAAATAAATTAAAAGTTAAAATTCCTCCGTTAAGAGCATTAACTTCAAAACCGAAAAGAATTGCTTCCGGCCACGGTGCCTGTCCGGGATGCGGTATTTTTGGCGGTTTGGAAATGTTCTTTAAGGGAATTGAAGGAGACGTTGTTATTCTTTATCAAACAGGCTGTGCTTACGTTACAACAACAGCGTATCCGTATACATCCCATAAACAGCATACGATCCATAACCTGTTCCAAAACGGTCCTGCTACATTGTCAGGAACGGTTGAAGCATTCCTGGAATTAAAACGCAGAGGTGAAATCCAGGTTTCCGATGATGCAACCTTTGTCATGGTTACAGGAGACGGAGGAATGGATATCGGAATGGGATCCGCGATTGGAACGGCCCTCAGAAATCATAATCTGATTATGCTTGAATATGATAATGAAGGCTATATGAATACGGGATCGCAGTTGTCTTACTCAACTCCAAAAGGTCATATGACAAGCACTTCAAATGTAGGGAAAACACAGCAAGGAAAAGCTTTCCATCACAAGGATACAGCTCAAATTATGGCTGCTACCAATATTCCTTACGTATTTACAGGAACAGAAGCATTCCCGCAGGATCTTGTTAAAAAAGCTGCCAAGGCACAATGGTATGCGAAAAATGTCGGAACGGTTTACGGAAAGCTGTTAATTACTTGTCCGCTCAATTGGAAATCTGATGATCGTTATGGAACGAAGATCGTTGAAGCGGCCGTTAATTCAAACTTCTTCCCGCTGTATGAAGTGGAGCAGGGAATTACAACGATCACTTACGATCCGGAAGCGAAAAATAAAAAGATCCCGTTGGCAGAATGGTTTAAATATATGGGCAAAACAAAGCATTTATTGAAAGAGGAAAATAAACATATTTTAGAGGATTTAGAGCGTGAAGTGGAATTAAGATGGCAAAGATTGAAAGCAAAACACGAAAATCCTTATCTGTAATTTAAATTATAAGGCTGTTCCATAAGAGCAAGTTCACAGTTTGCCGCCTGATATGCTCCTGAGAAATTCTCCGGGACGCTGTTTCAAAAAGGGCAGACTGTGGGCGGACCGCTTTTTGGAACGGCCTTTTTCTTTGGAATGTATCAGCTATGCATCATCTAAGCATGAAATGACGTTGCAAGTGCTTCAAAAAATCACTAAATTGTCACAAAAATGCACCTGAGCTCAGACAATTATCACTGCATTTGCGAACGTATGTTTATGATAATAGTATCAACCCGGAAACAGGATCCTGTTTGTTTAAACCCATAAAAATGTTCCGGTTTGATGCTGTGGGTACCGAACAAATCCGGATTTCTGAAAACTGCAGAGTTTATGTATAAAATTTCCTGTTATAAACTGCCGGAGGTGAATTTTTTAAAAAATGGGAGTAAGGAAATATGCTATATATACCAGTCCGGTCGGGGAACTTACTATTGTAAAAAGTGATGAAAAAATTGCCGCTATTTATTTTGGCGAAGAAAGATTTTTTGAAGAAGGAAGCAGTCTGCATTATGTAAGGGATGAAAGTGATCCGCTTCTTAAAGAAGCTGTCAGACAACTGGATGAGTATTTTTCTAAGAAGCGCAGACAATTTTCACTCCCGCTCGATCAATCCGGTACACCTTTTCAATTATCTGTCTGGAAGGAACTTTCCAATATTCCATACGGTGAAACAAGGAGCTACCAGGAAATCGCTGAAGCAATCGGAAATAAAAAAGCCGTCAGGGCAATCGGCCAGGCAAACAAAGCGAACCCTCTTCCAATTGTCATTCCCTGCCACCGTGTCATCGGGAAAAATAAAAAACTGACGGGATATGCAGGCACAAGAACCGATATTAAAGAAAAACTTCTCCGTCTCGAAGGCGCGTCTTTTGATTAACCGTTTCAATTTGCAGTTTTCAATCCTTTTAGACCTTTTTCAACCGGAAAAATTTCACAGCTTTTTAACTAAAAAGTAAAATTTTTTAAAAAAATTTGTCTAAAATTGCGATTCTATTTACAATTCTTAAAATTCCTGTAATAATTCAACAGGGATATCTTTTTTTAAGGCAAGATGCTGGGAGAGGATTAGGAGGAAAAGTTGTTGGTGAAGCAGCAAAGGATCAAAGAGATTCTCGATGAAATTCAAAGAAAGAGACACAGAATGATTGAAACCGCCAAAACAAGCGGTTTGACCAGTGACGAGACCATCCGCCAAAGTCAGGAATTGGACCGTTTAATTTATGAATACCAGTGCTTGTTTCGCTGCTGCACACCGAAGAAAGAGACAACGGGGGTTACCGGCAGGCAATTAATGTTATTATGGCCGCGTAAGCGTGTCAGTCTCGGGAAAAGTTAATTTTAGAGCGGAATGGTGAATATTTATAAATGAATTTTGAAGAATCTCGCGAATGTAAATAGGATGACAGGCTAATATTTGAACTATTAGGTTTGAACTATTAGGCTGTCACCTATTTGGTCTTTCAGGACACTTAAATACTAATAAGTTTCACTAGAACGCCTTTAAGAGACTATTGATTAAAACGGCTCTAAAAAGTGTTCTTTTTATTGTATTGCGTCCAAAACATCCGTAAACAGTTGGATGTTTTTTTATTTTCTTTTCAAATTGCTAAGAAAGATGTCCCTTCACCGTAGCGTCCTGCAAAGTGCCGGCTTCTGTCAGACGACGCTTTTTTTGCGACGCACTAACATCAGTTCCTGTTTTGGCCTGGGAAGATTGACATGAAAATAATGACTCTGTATTTTGGAATTAATTTCTTTTTCTCTCTACATTTTCGACAATTCTGTTAAAAAAATTGTTGAATTTTTGTGACAATAACGTTAAACTGGGAAGCGTATATAATTTTTTGATTTGAACCGGGAAATTAACAATTAAAAGCAAAACTTTGCCTTTGCTAAAGGCAAAAACCGTTTATAATTGAGATACATACTTTTATATGTCAGCCGAGGATGATCGAGTCTATCATTCTTTTTTATGAACAAATATGTGAAATCGATAACTTTCCATTATTTCTCCTTTTTATTCCTTTTTTCTACTTATTTTGCAGATAATTAGAAAAGTTGTCGATCGATTTTTTTCCATTTTCTGAAACTTCTGATGTACGGGAGCCGTTTTTGCATTATAATTAAGGGAAGTATTGCACGAAAATCATTGTAAGCACCACCTTTGCCTTGTTTTAGGAGCATATGTGAAGAATCTCGCAAGTATTTTGTTTTTTTCATGCTTTAATTACGAAGGTGAAGTAGTAATCTAAAGCATTGTAATATAAATAAAACACTATATGAATCTATAAAGGAGGTTTCAGTATGCACATTGTCGTATGTATTAAACAAGTTCCAGATACGAAAATTATTAAAATTAATCCAAAAACAAATACTCTGGACCGCCGCAGTGCACCGGCCATTTTGAATCCATATGACGCACATGCAGTGCAGGAAGCGGTTAATATTAAGAAAGAGCTGGGTAAAGGACATATTTCCGTTATTTCCATGGGTCCGCCTCCGGCAACGGATATCATTAAGAAGAGTGTTGAAATTGGAGCTGACGAGGGGTATTTAATTACCGACCGTGCTTTTGCGGGGGCCGATACACTTGCTACCAGCTATGCTTTATCCAAAGGATTGGAAAAAATCGCTAAAGCCAGACCGATTGACATGATCATTTGCGGAAAGCAGGCTATTGACGGCGATACCGGCCAAGTCGGTCCGGGTATTGCAAGAAGACTTGATATTCCTCCGGTAACAAACGTGTTGGAGGTTCTCGAAGTCAATGAAAAAGAAAGAACAGTCCTTGTGAAAAGAAAAACATCCGGCGGCTATGAAATTGTTCAGGCTGAGTTGCCTTGTCTCCTTACAGTGGAAAAAGAAGTAAATGAAATTGAATATGCTCCGCTGCCAAATATGATCAAGGCTGCAAGATACGAGCCCGTTATCTGGACCGTTAATGATTTTGAGGGTGTTGACAGAACAAAGCTCGGTCTGAAAGGATCACCTACTGTGGTAGGAAAAATGTTTACACCGCCGCGGCCTGAGGGTGGAAAGAAATTAGAAGGAACTGCAGATGAGCAGGTTAAACAGGTAATTGACATCATGCTTGAAAGAAAGGAATTATTTTTCGTAAAGTAATCTTTTAAAAAATGTGATTGGGGGGTCTTCCATGATTGAAGAATACCGGGGAGTATGGGTATTCATTGAGCAGAATGAGGGTGTAATTGAGAGCGTTTCGCTCGAATTGCTTGGTGCCGGAAGAGATTTGGCTGATAAACTGCAGGTTCCGCTTGCCGGTGTATTGTTGGGTTCAGAAGTTAAAAGTCTTGCTTCTCAAATTATCGCTTACGGTGCAGACATTGTTTATATGATCGATCATCCTGTCCTGAAAGACTATCGGACGGAATCATATATGAAAGGTCTTTTGAAATTAGTAGAAACATATAAACCGGAAATTCTTTTATACGGGGCAACGCCTAACGGCAAGGATCTGGCAAGTGCCGTTGCCACTGACCTTGCAACAGGTTTGACGGCAGACTGTACAATGCTTGATATTGATATGGAAAACCGTTTATTAGAGGCCAGCCGTCCTGCGTTTGGCGGAAATATTATGGCAACCATTCTATGTAAAAAGGATCGTCCTCAGATGGCTACTGTCAGACCCAAGGTGATGAAAGCATTGGAGCCGGATGAGACAAGACAAGGGAAGGTTGTCGAAGAAACGATAGACCTTAAAGAAGAAGATATGCGCACAAAAGTCCTTAAAATTGTGAAGGACGTAACAGAAACTGCCAGCTTGGCCGATGCTCATGTTATTGTTTGCGGCGGTAAAGGCATGGGTGATGAACTAGGATTTCAACTCATTCATGAGTTTGCCGAAGTGATTGGCGCCAGCGTCGGCGGAACAAGAGATGTTATCGAGGCTGGATGGCTCCCTTATGAATATCAAATTGGTCAAACCGGTCAAACGGTAACTCCGAAAATGTATTTCGCGGTTGGGGTTTCCGGAGCTATTCAGCATGTAGTGGGAATGAAGAACTCTGACGTAATTATTGCAATCAATAACGATCCAAATGCGCCGATCTTTGATGTGGCCACTTACGGAATCGTCGGCGATGCATTGGAGATTTTACCGAAATTAATCGAACAGTTTAAACAAATTCGCAAGGAAATGGGCGGTGAAATCAGCTATGCCTGAAAAGTTTGATGTCATTGTCGTTGGGGCCGGTCCTGCAGGGACTGCCTGTGCGTATACATGTGCAAAGAACGGATTAAAGGTTTTGCAAATCGAAAGAGGAGAATATCCGGGAAGTAAGAACGTTATGGGCGGTGTTTTATACCGCAAACAGCTTGAAGAAATTATTCCTGAGTTTTGGAAGGAAGCGCCGTTGGAAAGACCAATCGTTGAGCAGAACTTCTGGCTTATGGATAAAAATTCAGTCGTAAAATTCGGTTATAAAGGCCTTGAGTGGGGAGAAGAACCGTACAATAACTTTACTGTTCTCCGCGCCAAATTTGACCAATGGTTTGCACAAAAAGCTGTTGAACAAGGCAGCCTGCTCATCAATGAAACAGTTGTTAAAGAGTGCATTGTTGAAAACGGAAAGGTAGTGGGAGTGCGCACTGACCGTCCTGACGGGGATGTGTATGCGGATGTTGTCGTTCTTGCTGATGGAGTAAACTCCCTGTTGGCAAAGCAGCTCGGTTTCCGTAAAGAGCTTCGTCCTGATGAAGTTGCACTGGCTGTTATGGAAGTTATTAATCTTCCAAAGGAGAAAATCAATGATCGGTTTAATGTGAATGACAATCAGGGCTGTACGATTGAAATCTTTGGTGATTCAACCAAAGGAAACTTAGGAACGGCATTTATTTATACGAATAAAGACAGCATTAATATCGGGGTAGGTACGACCTTATCCAGCATGATAAAGTCAAAAATGAAGCCTTATGATTTGCTTGATCAGCTGAAAAATCATCCGATGGTCAGCCCGCTTCTTGAAGGCGGGGAATCTGCCGAATATTTGGCTCATTTAATTCCGGAGGGAGGATATAACTCTGTTCCTAAAGTTGTCGGGAACGGTGTTGTTGTTGTCGGAGATGCGGCCCAGCTTGTAAATGCGATTCACAGGGAAGGGTCCAATATGGCGATGGCCTCCGGAAGAATGGCAGCAGAGGCGATCATTAAGGCCAAGGAACGGAATGATTTCAGTGAAGCAGGCTTAAGCAGCTATCGCGATGCTTTGTACGAAAGCTTTATTATAAAGGATCTTCAAAAATATAAGGATGCCGCCCATACATTTGAAGAGAATCCGCAATATTTCCAATACTATTTGCCGATGCTTAACAAAGCAATGAGCGAGTTCTTTACTGTTGACGGAGTTCCGAAGAAGGATAAACAAAAAGAAATGATGAAAATGCTCACCGGTGAAAAAGGCAAATTAAATGTCATTAAAGATATTTATCGTGCATGGAAGGCGGTGAAATAATGTCAACAAAAACGATTGAAGAAAAGCAGTATCTTCTCCGTTTTAAATGTGATACAAAATCTCATCTGACTATTCTTGATCATGAAGTATGTCTGACAAAATGTCCTGATAAACTGTGTACTTTATTCTGTCCCGGCGAGGTTTACAAATGGGAAGGAACACGGATGCAGGTCGGTTTCGAAGGTTGCCACGAATGCGGAAGCTGCCGAATCGGCTGTCCGCATCAAAATATTAAATGGGAATATCCGAAAGGCGGCCACGGTGTAATCTTCAGGCTTGCATAAAATCAGATATTAATATATAAAGCGGTTCTTTTTGTCAGCCCGCAGAGCAAAACCACCCGTTGACACGGGTGGTTTTATTTCGTGGAAAATAAATTATTTATAAAACATTTTAAGCACTGTGCAAACACTCTCAGACAATTTGTTTTTCCCTGGTATTAGCAATTAAACGGTCGAAACGGCAGTCTTCAGCAATTTTGTCTGCTGCGGCACATGCTTGATTAAAATCTTCAAAGCTTTCTGAAACGTAATAAGGCTGTTTCAACAGAAAAAATCCTTCTGCACTTGCCTGATAAACAACAATGTTCCAAGTGTAATAATAAGGATTATTGAGGGCGGGGCGGCCATCCAATGCAATTAACCAATGGGAAGATTCTGCTGTTACGGAATAGTGTTCGTCGAGTAAATACTTTCTGTCTTTCGGGCCAATCGGTACAATGTCCTTTTGATAAAATTCGAGAAAATTTGGGCAGTACACGGGAATCCCTCCTCATTCCAAGGATAGAATGTCTTTTGCCAAAAACGTGATTATTACTGTTAGCACGTTGAATACTTGTTATCTATAATTTTATTATATGGCATTTTATTGCCAGAAAACTGACCCAGATGTTAAAGTTTTATGAAAATAAAACGGTTTCATTTTAATATTACATAATTTTGACTTAAAAGAAAGAATATATGAAAAAACAGCTTTGTTGAAAAAATTAAGTATGATGACAAGTTTTAACTTTTGGGTCATTCATAAATTATTTGATCTTAATAAGAGGGAAGATTTGTTGTTCGGTGAGATATGCGCAAGGGATAGTAAGTCATGGCGGGAAAGAATTTGATCTTTCCCGGTTGTATTGGTTTTCAAGGGATAAGGTCATTTTTAACCTTGTTTTTCTGTTTACATTTCAACCAGTTTTCTGTCGCCGGGGAGCTGGAAAGTAATGATTCCCAAGAGCGGCAAGAAGCCCAACAGAATAATTGTTGCAGAAAGGCCGAGATAGTCTGCTAAATTTCCAAGCGCAACAGGTCCGAGCACTCCTATCCCGAATGCAAGACAGACTGTAAATCCGGACATCATACCGATATTTCCGGGGACAAGTTCCTGTGCGTATACAACTGTTACTGAAAAACTGGACATAAGGATAAATCCGGCCGCGAGTAAAAGAATAAAAGCCGCAACCGGCGGTGCAAACGGGATGATAATGGAAATGGGAGCCGTTCCGGCCAGGGAAATTAAGATTACCGTTTTCTTTCCAAACTTATCAGAAAGCGGTCCGCCGAAAAAGGTTCCGACAGCACTTGAAAATGAATATTTTTCTATTGCGTAAAAGGTATAAAAATCCGATATCTCTCATTGGTACCATGAACGGGGGCAAATATGATAAATAAAATGATCAATAAATAGAATATGATTGGACCGCTAAAAGCTTTACCCCGTTTTTGATTCAGTTCCTTTCTTTCCTTCTTTTATTCTCGCAATCTCTGTTTTCAGCTTTTTTCTGTACCAGATAGCAATTTAGATTAACAGAGCCACTGCCGCACCTGCAATGATTGTAAATAAGGCAGCACCCGCCTCTTTGTCCAAGAGGAACAAGAATCAATGCAGTGAGTGAACTACCCTCCACTTACCACCCTTGCTGCTTGCTTGAAGTGGGGGCTTCCCGGGTAATCCTATCTAACGATAAGAAACACGTTCCTTGAGGATGGGAGACTTCTGTCGGAAAAAGTTAAGGGAGCTAATGTTTGACCGGAATTTCCGCCCACCTGAAAAATGGATAGACCTAAGCCTCTTCTTGTTCCGGAAGCCAAATAGGCAACTCTTGAGCCATCCGGATGGAAGACGGCAGATCCGAGGCCTATGAACAGAACAGAGAAGATAATCAAAAGAAAAGAAGGTGCAAAGGCCAGCCCTAAAACCCCGAAAATGTAAATGTAAGTCCGAAAGGGAGGGCAAAGGGATATGGCTTATCGTCTGTAACAGCTCCGACAAAAGGCTGCATCATTGTGGATACCATGTTTAATGCAAAAGAGGTCATCCCCAGTTGAGTAAAAGTCAGTCCCATTGATTTTTCCAGGATTGGAAACATGGCCGGAACAACTGATTGAATGGAATCATTGAAAAAAAGACAAATACCGGGGATGACAAGAATTTTAAAGTTGGTGTCGGTGCCGGTTTTTTGAGCCGTTAAGACTGTTTGACTCATTATTTTTTCTCCTTTGGTTCAAAGCTTCTTTACATAAGCCGGAAAAATTTTTTCTTCATGTTGTTCGTGTAAATAAAGTGATGTTTAAAAGCAGTGCAGTAATAACGGCATTAATAATGATTTATTATACTGTTAAATGTTAATTGCAGAGGAAAAAGAATAAATTGCTTCAGGCAATCCGCAAAATTCGGTATGCATACAATTTTAAAGGAGAGAATTTACAATTCTTATAAAACATAGTAAAATGATATTAATATATGAACAATTGCTCATGTTTTTAAATATGATTTGGAGTGAAGCACGGATGGAACAGGAAACGATACATTTTTTGGATGACACTATCGTTGACAAGGTGGCCGGAACTTTTAAAGCTCTTGCCGATCCAACGAGGGTAAGAATACTTTACTTATTGACACAAAAGGAGTGTTCAGTCGGAAAAATTGCGGAATTATTAAATTTATCACAATCGGCGGTTTCTCATCAATTATCATTTTTAAAAAATTTACGGCTTGTAAAATCACGGCGTGAGGGACAGTTTTTTATGTACAGTTATGATGATGAACATGTGATTCAGTTGCTTGAACAAATGATTGAGCACGCCAGTCATGATTAGGAGGAATGAAGATGCATCATCATGATCATGCCCACCATCACCATCACCACTATCATGCCCACAGCCATGACCATGTCCGGGATGGGAATAAAAAAGGGCTTATAATTGCCCTAATGATTACAGCAGGAATTATGCTGCTGGAGTTTTTTGGAGGATTACTAACGAACAGCCTGGCTCTTTTATCTGATTCGGGCCATATGCTCAGCGATACGGCTTCATTGGCATTGAGCCTGGCTGCGATCTGGTTTGCAAGCAGACCTCCGTCTCCCAACAAAACTTACGGCTTTTATCGCTTTGAAATTTTGGCCGCCTTGTTTAACGGGGTAACGTTGTTTCTTATTGCCGGACTAATTGTGTATGAAGCGCTTGAAAGATTTTTTGCGCCTCCGGAAGTGCAAAGCGGGATGATGATATTAATCGCCGCAATCGGGTTGCTTGCTAATCTTCTCAGTGCGCTTGCTCTAATAAAAAAAGGGGATGTCAAAGGAAATGTGAATGTCAGGAGTGCGTATCTCCATGTGCTCGGAGATGCCCTCGGCTCGATCGGCGCAATTCTTGCAGGGGTTATTATGATGGTATTTCATTGGTACTACGCGGACCCAATTATTAGTGTAATCGTAGCTCTGCTTATTTTAAAAAGCGCCTTGGGAATTATAAAACATACTGTTCATATTTTGATGGAAGGAACTCCTGTAACGATCGATCAGCAAGAAGTTAAAGGGATGCTGGAAAATATTGACGGGGTCATCGATGTTCATGATCTTCATATTTGGACAATTACGTCCGGAATGGATTCGTTAAGCTGTCATTTGTTGATTGAAAATGATCAAGACAGCCAGGAAATTTTGCAGCAAGCCATTAACATCATAGAACAGGAATTTAAAATATTGCATACGACGATCCAGGTTGAAAAGTCCAATCTGCAGCATGGAAGGCTGCGGATTTAGTAAAAATAAAAGAGAGGCTGAGGGGGAGCCCTTTCAGCCTCTCATATTTTATGCTTCATTTCCAATGATTTTAATTGCCCCGTTTTCAAGAATAGCCTTAATCTTTCTTATATCCGGATTTTCAAGGAGCAGATCAGCTATCCGGTCCTCCAATTGATCCTGAATAACCCTTCTTAACGGACGTGCTCCGAAGGCTTCATTAAAACCGAGTTGTACCAGTTTTTCTTTGGCCTCCGTGGTAACTTCTAACCGGATTTTTTGCTCGTTAAGTATTTCTTGCACTTCATTTAACATTAAATCAACAATTTTCAGTAAATGTTCTTTTTTAAGCGGTTTAAATTCAATAATACTGTCAAAACGGTTAAGAAATTCAGGTTTAAAGAAGTTGCCGAGTGATTCAAGGATGTCAATTTCATTTTCAATATCAGACTTTTGAAAGCCGACATGAATCTTTTTTTGGCCTGTGCCCGCATTGCTGGTCATAATAATGACCGTATCTTTAAAACTCACCACTCGGCCCTGGCTGTCAGTTAACCGTCCGTCTTCAAGGATTTGCAGAAACATATGCTGTACATCGGGATGGGCTTTTTCAATTTCATCAAGAAGAATAATGCTGTATGGATTTCTTCTGACCTTTTCGGTTAATTGCCCGGCTTCTTCATAACCTACATATCCCGGTGGTGAACCGATAAGCTTGGAAACACTGTGTTTTTCCATGTATTCGCTCATGTCGAGACGAATCATGGCATCTTTTGAACCGAATAATTCCAGGGCAAGAGTCTTTGCCAATTCTGTTTTTCCAACTCCTGTCGGCCCAACGAACAGGAATGAACCGATCGGCCTATTGCTTTTTTTCAGTCCTGCCCGGCTTCTTCTAATCGCTTTGCTGACTTTTCTGATTGCTTCTTCCTGGCCGATGACTTTGCCGGACAAATTTTCGAAAAGATGTCTCATCTTTGTCTGTTCGTCTTCTTGAAGTTTGCCGACGGGGATACCTGTTTTCTTCTCGATGATTTCCTGAATATGTTCAACAGTTACCACAGGGCGGTTTTTTGTATCACTGGCATTTTTTAAAGCTTTTTCCAACTCTACTTCTTCTTTGCGCAGCTTAGCTGCTTCTTCATAGTTTTCTTCCTTTAGAACCGTTTCCTTCTCTTTCGCAATTTCCGCCAGCCGTTTTTCAATTTGCCCGGCGGAGCTGTAATCTGTTTTTAAATTTAATTTCGAGCCTGCTTCGTCCATCAAGTCGATGGCTTTATCAGGGAGGAACCGATCCAGGATATAACGCTGGGACAGGGTGACACAAGCTTCCAGCGCTTCTTTGGAATAAGTTACTTCATGGAAAGTTTCGTATTTGTCTTTTAAGCCGTTTAATATTTGGATAGCCTCATCAATCGTCGGCTCTTGAACAATCACCGGCTGGAATCTTCTTTCCAGGGCACCGTCTTTTTCTATTTTGCGATATTCATTTAACGTGGTTGCTCCGACAAGTTGAAGTTCTCCTCTGGCCAGAGCAGGTTTTAAAATATTTCCCGCATCCATGGAGCCTTCAGCAGAACCCGCACCGACAATTAGATGGATTTCATCAATGAACAAAATAATATTTTTTCTATGCTGAAGTTCAGCAATAATTTGTTTCATTCGTTCTTCAAATTGTCCCCGGATGCCGGTGTTGGCCACAAGGGAAGCAACATCAAGAAGATAGACTTCTTTGCCTTTCAATTTGTTCGGCACTCTGCCTTCAGCAATTCTTGTTGCCAATTCTTCAGCAATTGCTGTTTTACCAACGCCCGGTTCTCCGATCAAGACAGGGTTATTTTTGTTTCTGCGGTTTAAGATTTCAATAACCCGATTGACTTCTTCATCTCTGCCGATAACAGGGTCAATAAGCCCTGCTTGAGCCATCTGGGTAAGATTGCGCCCGAATCTGTCAATAAATCCTCCTCCGCCATGTCTGCCGGCTTGTGAAGGAGGTATTTGCTGTTTTGATGAATTCATTGCAGAGGAAGAAAGGCCTCTCAAAATATTATCGAAAGGGAACTGATCGAAATTCTGTGAGCCGGTAAAGTTAGAACCGAATTGAGAAGCGATCTTTTCACGTTCTGTCAGATAACAATCATGGCAAAGATGTACTTGTTGTTCAATCCCATTGACATTTACGGCCAAATGTATATTTGCATTCTTTTGTTGACATTTTTCACACAGCATTTTTCATACCCCCTCAAATCTAGCATTAACAAACATTTGACTTTGACTATCTTTGACTTTTTATCTTTATTATACTTTGACCTTTTTTGACTTTCAAGTTTTTTAGCTGAAAAAATTATAAAATTTTTAACAGAGTGCCGGTGAACGAAAAAACCGGGGAAGTAAAAAGCAATCTTGGCAGGTGATTAACCGGTTGCTTGAACCGGAAAAAATGGCAAGCATTGTTTGTCCTTCTTTTCATATATTTGAAAAGAGGAGGGATCTTTGGTGAAGAGAAAATGGGGCGCAGCTTTTCAAATTGCGTCTGTGTATGTCGGAACGGTAGTGGGGGCGGGTTTTGCGACAGGGAAAGAAATTGTGGAGTTTTTTTCCCGGTTTGGATTTATCGGGCTGATTGGAATCTTAATGAGCGGGTATATTTTTATCGTGCAAGGTTCAAAGCTTATGAGATTATCAGTCCGGATTGGAGCTAAATCATATCAGGAGTTTAATATATATTTATTTGGAAATTTTTTTGGCATGATTATTAATGCGTTAATGCTGTTGATGCTTCTGGGGGTAACGGCGGTCATGCTGGCCGGAGCAGGGGCAGTTTTTGAAGAGCAGTTGGGACTCTCTAAAAATTTCGGAATCTTGTTGACGATTGTATTCTCTATTATTGTCATGGTCGTGGGAACAAAAGGACTTTTTGCGGTAAATACGTTTGTTGTGCCGGTAATGATTGCTTTCAGTTTTCTGATGCTGTTTTTCTCTGCAAGACTCCCGAATTTTTTTGATCAAATACTGTATATACCCTTTTCGGAAGATGGATGGAAATCGGTAGTTGCACCTTTTTCATATACAGCCTTAAATCTTGGACTTGCACAGGCCGTGTTAGTGCCGGTTGCGAGCGAAGTTAATGACGAAAAAATTGTGCAATGGGGGGGAATATTGGGCGGGACAGCATTGACGCTTATTTTGCTGTCCAGTCATTTGACCCTGGTCATGCTTCCTGATCCCGGCGTCTTTGAAATTCCAATGGCAGCAGTATTAAAAGAACTCGCGCCGGGGCTTTATTTTATTTATATTCTGGTTATTTACGGGGAAATATTTACAACTGTAATCGGAAATATTTACGGGCTGGAAAGGCAAATAAGCACTTATATTTTCATTCCCCGGATTGCGGTTGTAGGAGGGATTTTTGTTATTGTCTACTTCATCAGTTTTGTAAATTACGGTACGCTGCTTTCCAAGTTGTATCCCCTGTTTGGTTATATTACGATGATTTTTATTATTTTATTATGGATGAAACCTTTCGACGATCGTCCTTCTTCGTTGAGACAATAATGCATGATGCAGGGCCGGAAAATTTGAGGCTGGAAATATGCAAAGGCTGATAGGTTTAAAACCGTATCAGCCTGAGTTATAACGGGAATATAATCAATAAGAAAACATTAAACGTAATATGGGACACTATGACAAGATGAATGCTTCTTTTCCAGGCATATAAATAACCCCAAAACATGCCTGAAATCAAGGCCGCAACAGGCAGTATCACTGTATCAGAGTAAAATTGCACCGATGCGTACAGAACAGCTGATAAAATAATACTTACAGAAACAGGAATGACTTTTTGCAACCTTTTTTGAACAAAACCCCGCCAAAATATTTCTTCGCCGGGAATGATGATTGCCAACATAAAGAGGTATTGCCATAAGGTTTTTGGAGACAGCCTCCGATAAAGACCAGAGATTTCCTTTGCAAAAGAGGAAAAATGAAAGGTATCTATCAGGAAATTACCGAGCCAAAAAACACCGTATAAGATTGCTCCGGAAATTAGACCGTAAAACATATAGGAAAAAAAGCGGAGTTTTTTGTCTGACTCTTCATTAAAAATGGCATAGCTGATTAAAAAAAGCATCGAGGCAGTGAAAATATACCAAAAAACAACATTTTTTTCATTGAAAGTAAAATATAGTAAAAGATGCGCCAATAGGATGCCGAAAATGAGGCGTGCATCTTTAAGAACATTCAATAAGGACACGAAATCCCCTCCTTTAAACTCCCAAATTTCCAAACCAGATTTATTGTAACAAATAACATAAATGATTTGTACAAAAAATTTAATATTTCAACTTTTCAAAGACAGAATAAATTTTACTTTTAATATGTTTTCGGTCTCATTATTGAGTAATTCTCCGTCTTCAATCAGAGCCGGGATTCCGGTTTAATCATTGCTTTCTGCACAATAAAATGCTTCTCTTCCTGATTACTGTTTTTACTTTTTGGAACAGCGGGATTATTATTGGGTTCTAAAGGCTGCAACAGCCTGGAAAGAAGCTGAAGCTAAAATAAAAGGGGCGACGAAAAGGCGAGAAAGCGTTCTTTTCGACGGCCCCGTACATTTTAAAGTGCAGTTTCTTTAATGATTTTATAATTTTTATGGTTAACGACCGTTTTCTCTTCAAGTTCCAGTTCACGGTAATTATCCATATAAGTTAAATCCACTATGACAGAATTTTCATTAACCTTTTCCACAATCCCCTGGAGTCCCTCTTTAAATTCGATCACATTTCCTACTTTTGCTTTTTGCATGTGCATTCCCTCTTTCTCTCCAAAAGGTATATGAATAACAGTTTGCACTACTTTTTGATTTCCGTAAAGGACTTTTTTCACATTTATTCAAAAAGTCATTTATTTCATCTATATTTTCAAATTTTTTTTATGATTTTGTTTGATGAGCGCGTAAAAACAGTTTTTAAAAACCGTATTCCTGAGAAATGACTTGATTGATTTTTTAGGGATGAGAAGTGAATTTTATACAAATGTTTATCTGTTTGTCAACAAGTTTTGGCAAATCTTTTGCAAAGTTTTAGCAGATAAATCACAATTATCTGAAATAAATTGAAAGGAAAATAATAATAAAATGAAAGTAAAAAATAATAAAAAAACAAAAACGAAAGTATTCTCGTTGTATAAAAATTGTAGAAATGTTATTCTTTTTTAGGGATATTGTTTTTAGTGCTTGCTTTGTTGATTTGCTTATCTTCCTGCAACTTTCTCACATAAATAGTTTTTGATTGAAAAAAATAGACTAAGCGAGTGTTTTATCCCCCTGCAAAGACAGAAATTGTATATATGGAAATTCATAAATAAGGAGTTGGTAAATATGGTTGAAAAACAATTTAAAATTATTGATGAAACAGGTTTGCATGCACGTCCCGCTACAAAACTGGTACAGGCCGCAAGCAAATTTTCTTCAGAAATCAGTCTTGAACATAAAGAAAAGAAAGTCAATTTAAAATCTATCATGGGTGTATTGTCACTCGGAGTAGCAAAGAATGCCGAAATTAAAATCACTGCTGAAGGAAGTGATGAAGAAGAGGCCATTCAAGCACTTGATGAACTGTTGAGAAAAGAAGGTTTGGCAGAGTAATGAACATTTTAAAAGGAATTGCAGCTTCAAGCGGAATCGCTGTGGCCAAGGCTTATCTGTTGGATGAACCGGTTCTTGCGGTTGAAAAAAAGACAGTTCATGATGTGGACGCGGAATTGAAGCGCCTTGACAGTGCTCTTGTTCAATCCACTAAGGAACTTGAGGAAATACGCGCTCATGCAATGGAAAATCTCGGTGCTGACAAAGCAGCCATATTTGATGCCCATCTTCTTGTATTAAGCGATCCTGAGATGTTGACTCCGATTAAAGATAAAATAAAGGCCGAGCAAGTTAATGCAGAATTCTCTTTAAAAGAAACTGCTGATATGTTTATTGCTATGTTTGAATCCATGGACAATGAATATATGAGGGAGCGGGCAGCCGATATCAGGGATGTAACGAAACGAATCCTTGCTCATTTGCTTGGAGTCCGTCTCCCCAATCCCAGTATGATTTCAGAAGAGGTGATCATTGTTGCCGAAGATTTAACTCCTTCCGATACGGCACAATTAGATCCCAAATTTGTTAAAGGTTTTACGACAAATGTCGGTGGAAGAACCTCTCATTCGGCGATCATGGCCCGTTCTCTCGAAATACCTGCAGTTGTTGGTACGAAAAAGGCTACAATGGAAATTCAAAACGGTGATTTGATCATTGTTGATGGTTTGAACGGAGAAATATACATCAATCCGGATGATGAACTGATCCGTGAATTTAAAGGCAGACATGAAGCATATGAAGCTCAAAAATCAGAATGGGCGAAACTGGTTAATGAAAAGACTGTTACAGTGGATGGGTACCAGGTAGAATTGGCGGCAAATATCGGAACACCGAAAGACTTGGAAAGCGCTCTTAAAAACGGCGCCGAAGGAATAGGACTTTTCAGAACGGAATTTTTGTACATGGGAAGAGACCAATTGCCTACGGAAGAGGAACAATTCGAAGCTTACAAAGCGGTTCTTGAAGGGATGAACGGAAAGCCTGTTGTTGTCCGGACGCTGGACATCGGTGGAGATAAGGAACTCCCATACTTGCAATTGCCGGATGAAATGAATCCGTTTCTCGGATTTCGCGCTATACGTCTCTGTTTGGAGGAACAGGAAATGTTCCGGACCCAGCTGAGAGCGCTGTTGCGGGCAAGTGCATATGGCAATCTTCGGATTATGTTTCCGATGATTGCCACGCTGACTGAATTCCGGCAGGCAAAAGCCATATTGGAGGAAGAAAAAACAAAACTTCTTCAGGAAGGGATCCGGGTTTCCGAGGAGATCCAAACGGGAATTATGGTTGAAATTCCTTCGACGGCTGTGCTTGCTGACCAATTTGCCAAAGAAGTTGATTTTTTCAGCATCGGAACCAATGACCTTATTCAGTATACAATGGCTGCAGATCGGATGAATGAAAGGGTTTCTTATTTGTATCAGCCTTATAATCCGTCGATTTTAAGATTGATTAAAATGGTGATCGATGCTGGGCATAATGAAGGAAAATGGGTCGGAATGTGCGGGGAAATGGCCGGAGAAGAACTGGCAATCCCGATTTTAATCGGTTTGGGATTGGATGAATTTTCCATGAGTTCTTCATCGATACTAAAGGTGCGGTCACTAATTCATAAATTAAATAAACAGAAAATGGAACAGCTTGCAGAAGAAGTTTTGCAAATGTCTGTTGTTGAAGATGTGATAAATGCAGTTCAGGAAACTGCGATGCAATTAGAAAAAAGAATATAAAAAGTTTAAACGGCTGTACCGGTAAAAGGTCAGGGCGTGCAGATTTAAGGATTGTTTTGGTTTGCACCGTTGCTGACCCTGCCCGGACAGCTTTTTTTATAAAAGGCTACCCTGAAAACATCTTTGTTACTAGTTCGATACATCAAGCCTTATCAATCTCTGTGTTTGTCCCAATAAATATTATATAGTGGATATAACAGGATAAGAGCTTGTTTTCATATATCGTGATGCCATGTATCAACGGCATGGATGTCTGTGTTAAAGGGCAATGTTGATTTTGATATACTTTGTTGATTGGAGTGAAAGGCACGAAAACCCCTCCTAAAATGTTAAAGCATTTTTGTTGTGTATGGGATGTTTTAAGGATGATTTTCATAGACCTGCGGACAGCGAGCCCCCTGAGACACGATTAGAAGTTCGAAGGCTAAAAACGCCACGTCCTGTGGCAACGCCTTCGTGACCGACGTCCTGTCGGCCATGTGATAACGTCCTTTTTAAGAGCGACGCCAAAGGGAATTTTCTGTATAATATAGGAGAAAATGCTTTAAAATGTTTGTCTTTATTTGCAGAAAGACAGAGCATCTTTCAAATTGTTTCATGGAGGGGGAATGAATGTTGATTACTAATGAAAATACGGTAATCGGTTTTATCGGTACGGGTGTAATGGGAAAAAGCATGGCTTTTAATTTACTTAAAAAAGGCTATCAAGTTTTTGTTTATACGAGGACGAAAGCAAAAGCAAATGAATTACTGGAAAAAGGGGCTAAATGGGCGGACTCGCCAAAGGAGGTTGCACAACAGGCAAATGTTATTATTACCATCGTCGGTTTTCCGTCGGATGTTGAGGAGACTTATTTTGGAGATAACGGATTAATCGCAAATGCAAAACCGGGAACATATTTAATTGACATGACTACTTCAAAGCCCGGATTGGCAGTAAAAATCCATGAGGAAGCTAAAAAGAGGGGAATCCGCGCACTTGATGCTCCTGTATCCGGGGGAGATATCGGAGCCAGAGAGGGGCGGTTGTCAATCATGGTTGGCGGCGATGAAGATGATTTTAAGGCGGTCATGCCCGTGTTTGAAGCATTAGGAACAAATATTGTCTACCAAGGAACAGCGGGATCCGGCCAGCATGCCAAAATGTGTAATCAAATTGTTATTGCTTCTGGGATGATCGGCGTTGCTGAATCAATGGCTTATGCAAAAAAATCCGGACTTGATCCGGAGAGGGTGTTAACAAGTATCACCTCCGGAGCAGCGGGCAGCTGGGCATTGTCTAATCTTGCTCCGAGAATGATTAAAGGGGATTTTGAACCCGGTTTTTACATAAAGCATTTTATCAAGGATATGGGAATAGCCCTTGAGGAAGCGGAGAAAATGGGTATGGAAATTCCCGGCGTGTCTTTGGCGCGGACCATGTATGAAAAACTTGCGGAACAAGGTGAAGAAAACAGCGGAACCCAGGCTTTATATAAGTACTGGGAATAGTAATAAATTTTTCCCGTATATTCCTCTGTTCAAGCATCACACTAAGATTGAAGGAGGAATGATGATGGCTAAACGGACAGGGAAAAATGATCCGCAGCAGAAAAATAAGAAGGGTTTTGATTCAGCAGTATTAAATGAAGAATTTGCCCATGAAATGGGCAGTACGGATACAAATAAAATCCATAAAGACAAAGCAAAAAAAGAGAAGGCGGCCAAAAATAACGGACAATACAAAGGCGGCACATAACAAGAGGCAACACTGCCAATTGGCTTGAACAAAAAACCCCTTGCAACAGGTGCAAGGGGTGATTTTAAGTAATGATGTTGATACCCGGAGTTAATATCCGTAGTCCCAATCTATTTCTTCTTCATGCCAAAATACAGGGGAGACAGCGCCAAAGTCCACTAATCGATTCTCTACCTTGCAGGTACAATGTTTGCAACCGCATTGCAGTTTAATTTCCTCATAAACTGTTCGCTCGACATTTTCCAGAATGGTTACCGACTGATCTTTTTGATAAAGAATGGCTGTTCCCTTCATATCGGATTTAGCACCTCTTTAGATTTATTTGGAATTGCTTTCCTCAATTTTTATTATATTCAAATTTTTCGGATATATCTAGCAGAAAGTGATATTGTTCACAAAACTATCAAAATCTGACAAAAAATTTTGTTATTGTCGTTCTCCGGGGGAATTCGGAGAGATGCGTCCGCATGAGGTGCTCTAAATTTCCGATATTGCTTTTGCATTAATAGTAATCCTCACCAAGCCTCTTAAATACCGGTTTCTGATAGCGGCGTTTGTGAACGTTTTCTTTTTGTTCCGGTTTCAGACCCGTATAAGCAGTCAAAAGTCTTTTTGCCTGGCTTAAAGAAATATGAGCTTTGGGATTTCTAACATTTTCGTCTAATTTCCCCAAATGAGGCAACTGCTTAAAATCATTTTTGGACGGAGGTAAATGGAAAGAATATTCGCCGCATTGAACCAGGACATCCGATTGTTGCTGGCTGAATTTAGGATTGTTGGAAAAATGCAAACCGATTTTTTTTGCTTTTCCTTCTTTTAGCAGTTTTTGTAATGCATCATGCTTCAAACGATATAAAAATTTAGGATCGGGAGCGGTTTTAGCATGACGATTTACAATGAAGATGGCTTGTGAGAGGTTTTCTATTGTTGGGTGCAAATGGGGAGTTTGCTTTCTTTGCCGATTCAAGTATATTGCTCCTTTCAATTTTTAAATGATTTGATATTAACAACCCACATTTATTATAACCCTTATGGTCATAAAAAGAAAAGGAGGGAGGAGGGCAGTATGATACAAAAGGTAAAATTTGCGTTATAGCAGAATTATTGTGCATAAGATAGAAAATTTTCAGACACACTTGCAGCATATTACCCTCTATTCAACGTTAAAACAGTGATTTCGGGTTTACACAAAAATCTAAACGGCAGTCTTGTTGTGCCAATTCCTCGGTTTACATATAATGTCAGTTGACTGTTGTCTCCAATTGTATAGAAGCCTTCAACATAGTTTTGAGCGTAAGGCGGTTTAACAAGTGCGCCGATGAGAGGCAATTTGATTTGTCCTCCATGGCTGTGGCCGCTTAATTGAAGTTGAATATTATACGGTGCGGCATGATCGGCTAAATCGGGTGCATGGGACAGCAGAAGTTTAAAAGTGCCATCAGGAACATTCCTGAGGGCAAATTCAATGTCGGGATTGCCAAGCATGGCATCATCGATTCCGACAATGAATATTCGATCATTGTTCAGGAGTTTGATTTCTTTTGATTCATTAATCAGAAGCTGAAACCCGGAGCTTTCCATAATATTTTTATATAATCTTGAACCGTAGCCTCCGTGATCGTGGTTTCCATATACTGCAAATTTTCCGAATGGTGCAGATAATTTCGTCAGAATCGGAATGATTTCAGAAGTCTGCTGATATTCATTTGGTGCATCCATCAGGTCTCCTGTAAAAATGATCATATCAGGCTCGAGGGCATTAATCTGTGCGATTGCATCTTCCAGCTGTTCCAGTCCATAATAAAAGCCGAGATGTGTGTCACTGAATTGAACGATTTTAAAATTGTCAAAGCCCTGTGGAATCTCTTGGTGGAAAAAATTTAACCTGGATATCGTCAAGAGCTGCGGTTCGATTTTCCGGGCATAATAATATCCCGCGCTTCCAAGAATTGAAACTGTTATGAAACCTGTAATAGATTTTTTCAAAAATGTTCTTCTGGTCATGGTTTTGGCCATAAATGTCCGTCCTCTTATCATAATATAGGCTGTTTTTCAAATTGTTTGTTGTTTGGAATCAAGCCGGAAATGTAAATGTATGAATACAAATGGGGCGAAATGCGAGAGCACAACAGCTGCAACGGGCGGCACGCCGCCGGGTGTTATTAAAAATCCTCTCCTCCGGAATCAATTAAACTGTGAAAATAACTATTAAACAAAATACAGTGTTTGATTTCCGCCTAATACATGTTATCAAACAATTAAGATAAAAAGAAGTAGAAATTATTAACTTTTAGTTATTATTAAAATAACAGGTTTTTTTATCAGTCGCCGTTTCTTTTGGCAATCCGGAGCAGCCTTATCCTGCCGGGACTTCTATGCCAGTTTATTTTCATTCCGAACCTTCCTGCAACAACGGAAATTATTCTTGTGAAGCGTGATCTTTTTCATTGTTTGTATCCTTTTTCACTTTTAATATTTGATAGCATATATGGTCGAAAGGCTTGCTGCCGGCATACGCTATTTAATAATAAAACATTGTCTAAAGAAAGAGGCCGTTTTTTTCGGAAAACCAGAGGGGTACAGAAGGTTGTTTATGCTATAATGTTTTTTGTAGTGAGGAGGAAAAAATTGTGGATGCATTGGATATAATTACAGATTTAGAGAATGTAATCCCGTTCTTTCAGCCAATATTCAGTGCAGATGAACATCGGGTAATCGGTTATGAAGTATTGGGCCGGTATAAAAAAAATGACCAGTACGAAAGCCTTGGAGGCTTTTTTAGTGATACAAATATTCCTGAGGAATTTCGAATAGAGGTTGACCGGACCATTTTAAAAAAAGCTATGGAAATGGGACTCAGTCAGGACAAAGATATTTGTTTTTTTATTAATAAAGATGCGGATTTATTGTTGCACGATGGTGGAGAGCAGCTGCTTGAACTTTTATTGGATTACCGGCAGAAGGGGATTGACCCCGGGCGGATTGTTATCGAGGTAAATGTCCGCAGTCATCATAATGATATTGAACATTTAGTTCATTTACTTAATTATTACAAAACATACGGAATTAGAATTGCTTTGGATAATTTGGAAAATGACGGAGGGAAACTGGACTTGATCGGGCAAATTTCTCCGCATATTATTAAGGTCAATCTTCAGGCATTAAGATCCGTCAATATTGTACCGGGTTTTCAGGAAATTACTTATTCTTTGTCCATGCTTGCCAGAAAAATCGGAGCCAGCCTGTTGTTTGAAAATATAGAAACGGTGTATCAGTTTCAATATGCATGGAAAAATGGCGGGAGGTATTATCAGGGTTTTTATTTGAGCAAACCATCCGCAGATTTCGTTGAGCGGGATATTTTGAAAGAAAAACTCAGGGAAGAATGTCATTTTTTCATTCACAGCGAGAAGAAAAAATTGGAAACACTTTATAAAATTGCAGACAAATTTCAAGAAGAAGTCTCGGAGCTTTTGCAAAAATATCGCAAGGTGGATGAGTATGACGAATTGCTGGTAAATCTCGCCAAGCATTTGGATCCATACGCTTTTAGAATGTATATTTGCGATGAAGACGGCTTTCAAACATCACCGAATTTTTTTAAGAGGGAAAACCAATGGGAAATCCAAAAGGAGTATCTTCATAAAAACTGGAGCTGGCGTCCTTATTTCCTTGAGAACATAATAAGAATGCGAAATGAAAAAAAGGGGATTTTATCGGATTTATATAATGATTTGGAAACCGGTGAAAATATCCGCACTTTTTCCTTTCCGTTAAACACAGGGCATTATTTGTTTATTGATTTATCATATAATTTTTTATATGAACATCAGGCATTATTGTAATATTTTCGCAAATACCGGGAAATTGGCTCAGATTTCCCGGTGTTTTTTGTTTCGTTCCAACCGGCAATTTTAACTCCGAAAAAACTGTCTAATCATGCCTTAATTTAACGAACGGAATATCCTGAAAATATATATATTTCTGATAAAATTACTTATATAGAAAAAAATGTGAATTTGGGAGGAGGGAATGTGAAGGAACGACTTGTCTTTCTGCTGATCATGATTACTTCTGCTTTTGTCCCGGTATTGGAAGGGAGTGCACGGGAACTTGAGCGGGAGGAAATTTTTAAAACTCTTCAGGAAGGGGCTAAAGCGCAGATGCCATTAAGTTGGCAACAAAGACCTCTGGCTGAAGTGGAACAGATTTTAAAGCCTTATTTTACAGAAGAGGCAATGTCCGTCTTTTTGGGAGAAAACGTTTATGAAAAAGATGGAAAATATTTTGCGGCAGAAACAACATTTGCGCTTTATTATATTCCGCTTTTTACATATACAGGGGAAACAAAAATAATCTTCTCCGGGGATCGGCTGATCGTTTATGAGTTTTTTCCTGCAAAAAGGCAGGGACCCGTCACATATGAAAGTCATTACCAGGGGGTTTCTATGATACAGGAGGCCGGGCAATGGAAGGTGTCTGATTTTTATTACAGTCTCGACGGGAAAGAATTTTCACAGGTTCAAATGTCTGTTGACAGCGGGGGGACAGAATCTGTAATCTGGACAGGGATTAAGGAACATTTCACGGCATATTTCAGCCTTGCCGGCCGTTCTTTTCAATCTTTCGTTGTTTTCGGTAAATTGGTCATAAAGACTTTCCTTTTATAAAGCAGCTGACATTTTGTCAGCTGCCTTTGCTATTTTATTTGGAACTAAAAGTGGAATTTTGTTTTCAATTATATTCCTTTCATGTTTATGAGACTTGTTTTACCCGTTTTTTTCTTCTTTCTTTAGATAGTCTATCAGCCCCATGGCACAAACTTCGGTATCGAGCCGTAAAATATTATACACTTTATGATCTCTGCTGATTCCTTTTTGGTCTAAATGAAGAGCAACAGCCTCTAACAGACGTTGTGCTGTAAGGCTCACTTTTTCTTGTTCAGTAGCGCCTTCGTGATAGGAGTTTTTGGCAATTTCAATAAATGGGTCCAGCCAATACGTAACTTGGCGATATACTTCTTCAGGTTGGGAGGAAAAGCCGTAATGGCCGAAAAAAATGGTTTTCAGTTTCAAGGATTTAAATAGTTCAATGGATTGAAGCATCTTTTCCGGATGAAATTGGTTTGGTGATGTGGAAGGCAAATATAATTCAATCCCTTGCCCGCTTACCTCGGGATAACGAACACCGCAAGTGTCCCCTGTGAACATTCCTTCTGCTTTTGGATGGTAAATGCTGAAATGGTGATTGGCATGTCCCGGGGTATCATAAAAGGTAAGAGTAACGCCGTTCCCGATTTCCAATGTTTCGCCGTGTTTTTTTTCGACAAGTCTGTCCTCCGGAACAGGGAGGATCGGATCAAATAAAGAATCAAATTTTTCCCCGTATACAGCTTTGGCGCCGGCAATCAGCCTTGAGGGGTCAGCCAAATGCCTTTTTCCTTTTGGATGGACAACGACTTTGGCATTTGGACAATTTTTTAAAAGAAGCCCGGCCCCGCCGGCATGATCCAGGTGTATATGAGTGACGATTATATATTCAAGATCTTCCGGAGAAAACCCCAACTCCCTGAGGCCTTCCAAAATATTCGGAACAGACGGGCCGGCACTTGTTTCAACGATGGTGAGTTTTTCTTCAGTTAAGACGTATGAGCCTGTACGTTCCGGCATTTTTAAATCATAGCCGTCAATTAAGTAAATGTTTTCAAAAAGTTTTTCAGCTTTTTTCAAAAATAACTCCTCCATTTTTCAGCATTTTCTTGTACAAATGTATGACATTATTTTATTCTGTAATTATTGACATGTAAAGAAATCATGATTGAATTTTCTGAATATTAAACAATGGATAGAAACATGTCAAAAGAGAAACCTATCTGTAGATGGAACAAGACTCGAAAGGAGAGGGAATATGTCACAGCTTCAAGGGATTATCACACGGTTAAAGAACCTTCAGGAGTTAGCAAACGGAGGTGAACCGGTCCAACGTTTTTTCGAAGTAAACGGAGTAAAAAAATGCCAGGTTATTTATCATCCGAAAACTGAAACATTTGAACTGGAAGTTTATCAGGAAAAAGAAAAACCAAAGCGTTACCAATTTGATAATATTGATATGGTGACACTTGAAATATACGATTTAATACAATAAGTTTCACAAATCTTTATGAAAGCGTTAATCTGGAAACTGTGTTAGAATAAGATGGAATGAAAACATTTCAGGGAGTTTTCGCCATGAAATTTCTGCACAGTGAAAAATTTTTGGATATGAAAGCTGAAAATTTAATGATCCCGTTGGAACGGGTCGCCCATGTTCAAAGCAAGAATAATCTTGAACATGCGCTGTTAGTACTGACAAAGAGCGGCTATACAGCAATTCCGGTGTTGGATTATCATGACAGGCTTCACGGACTAATTAGCACTCCTCTGATTATGGAAGCAATTCTGGGACTCGAAAGAATTGAATTTGAAAAGCTGGAGAGTATTCTGGTGGAAGAAGTGATGAATAAAAATATTCCCAGAATCAGACCTGAGTCAACCCTTCACCAATATTTGCATCTTTTGGTCGATCATCCTTTCATCTGTATAGAAAATGACGCCGGCTTCTTTGAAGGAATTGTTACGAGACGAGTTGTGTTAGATTTGCTTACCAAACACTAATCTCCCGGTTTTCGCACATTAAAGACAACACCAATTATGCAAAAAACCTTGCCTGATAAAAACCGGGCAAGGTTTTTTGCACCAATGCTGATAAACTTATGAAAGGAAATGAAATGTTTAATTTGTTGTTGAATACGAATTATTTGCAGATATAGCAAATGCCGCAATGAAAATTTTCCGGCTGTTTTACTATAATAGATTTAAAAAGAACTTTTAAAAGAGGAGTATCAATGTCAACTTTATCAGAGTATCAATTATTGTCTGTATTGGCAGAAGAAATGAATATGCGGAAGGCTGCTGAAAGGTTATTTGTCTCCCAGCCAGCCTTATCCCAACGTCTTCAAAATATCGAAAAAGAATGGGGCGTTCAGCTTTTCATCCGGTCACAAAAGGGACTTACATTAACACCGGCGGGAGAATTGGTGATATCTTTTGTGAATGAAGTTTTGGCGATGGAGGAAAAGGTTAAAGAATCCATCAACGCACTTAATGAAGAAGTTTATGGAACATTAAAAATTGCTGTGGCAACGATTGTCGGGCAAAATTGGCTGCCGAAGGTCTTAAAAAAATATATTGAACGATACCCGAATGTTAAAATATCGCTTATTACCGGCTGGAGCAGTGAAATTCTTAAAGCGTTATATGAGGACGAGGTTCATATCGGGATTATACGCGGAACACCTGATTGGAAAGGAATCAAAATACATTTGTTTGAGGATCATCTGTATTTGGTGGATAGGGAAATTACTTCTCCCGATCAAGTACTCAGTACAGACCGGCCGTTTATTCAATTTAAAAGCGATTCCAATTATTATCAGGAGATACAGGAATGGTGGCATCGTAAATTTCAAATTCCTCCAAAAAGGACAGTTATTGTGGATCAAATCGAAACATGCAAACAAATGGCTTTCAACGGGATAGGCTATGCCATTTTACCGTCGATCACCCTCCATGGCGGAGAGAAAAATATTTTTAAACTTCCTCTCCTGGATGAGCATGGCAAGCCTTTGAAGCGGGATACATGGCTTCTCGGTTACGAATCCGCTTTTAAGCTTAAACAGGTGCAGGCCTTTAGTGATTTGGTACAGGAGCATATCCGGGAGGAAAAGACGGAAAAGGACTTCAGACAGCCCTGAAACGGGAGCTTCCGGCAGAAATTTGCAGGGGTATGCCTCTCCCTTATTTTCATGATATATTATAATTGGAAATTTCTTTAGACGGAGGAATTTTTGTGAAAAAGTCATTTGCGGTGATTGGTTTGGGCAAATTTGGAGGCAGCATCGTCACTGAATTGATGAAGCAGGGAGCGGATGTTCTTGCAATTGATATTAAGGAAGAACGGGTCAACGAATATGCGTCTGTGGCAACGCATGCGGTGATTGGCGATACCACAGATGAAAAGGTACTGAAAAGTCTTGGTATCCGCAATTTTGATCATGTGATTGTCGCTATTGGTGATGATATTCAGGCCAGCATTCTTACAACGATTATTTTAAAAGAACTGGGAGTAAAAGATGTAACAGCTAAAGCTTTAAGTGATTATCATGAAAAAGTTTTAAAGAAAATCGGTGCAGACCGGATTGTGCATCCTGAAAGGGATATGGGAATAAGATTGGCGCACAATATGGTTTCAAACAATATACTTGATTATTTGGAACTCTCAGATCAACACAGTATTGTGGAAATAGTTGCCCGGGGCCGGTTGGCGGGTCACACAGTTATTGACCTTGACATCCGCGCAAAATACGGAATTAATATTGTGGCGATTAAAAGAGGGAATGATGTGATTGTGTCAAATCTGGCCCGTGAAGTGATTAGGGAAGATGATATTCTTATTGTGATTGGCGCTGATACAGATATTTCTCGGTTTGAGAAAAAAGTCATGGATTGATCCACTTTGCCGGCAAAGGAGGCTTTGCTGTTACATACTGCCTAAAGTAAGTTTTATATACTTCAAAGTCTCTAGTCCACCAAGAAAAATCTGTTTTCCAACACACAAATTCGATACGGACTACGATTAATAAAAAAGAAAAGACTGCTTGGGGTTTTTCCGCGCAGTCTTTTTTCTTTAAATTTCCATGATGATCGGCAGAATCATCGGGCGCCGTTTCGTTTTTTCATACAGAAAAGGAGCGAGCGTATCCGTAATTTCATTTTTGATTTCTGACCACTGGGTCATTCTTTTTTCCATCACTTTATTCAAATGTTTGGCAATCAATGCTTGGGCATCATTAATTAAATCCCCGGATTCCCTCATATATACGAATCCGCGTGAAATAATATCCGGACCGGCTGCAATTTTAAACTCCTTCATATTAATGCTTACAACGACTATGACGAGGCCTTCTTCGGAAAGGATGCGGCGGTCGCGAAGAACGATGTTTCCGATATCACCCACACCGCTTCCGTCGATGTAAACATTTCCGGAAGGAATTTTTCCGGCAATATGGGCTGAGTTTTCACTTAGCGCCAATACTTCGCCGTTGTCCATGATAAAGCAGTTTTCCTCGGCTACTCCGCAATCCACGGCAAGTTTCATATGCATTTTTTGCATGCGGTATTCACCGTGTACAGGCACAAAAAATTTCGGCTTCATTAAGCGGAGCATTAATTTTTGTTCTTCCTGTCCGCCGTGACCGGAAGTATGAATATCGCTCACTTTTCCATGAATAACGTCTGCTCCTGCCCTGAAAAGCATATTGATTGTCCGGCTTACGCTGATCGTGTTTCCGGGGATCGGTGATGACGAGAAGACGACCGTATCGCCGGGTATGATTTGAATTTGCCTGTGTGTTCCGTTTGCAATCCGTGACAGGGCGGCCATTGGTTCCCCCTGGCTTCCGGTACACAAGATTGTGACTTCATTAGCGGGCAGACGGTTAATAGCCTGTGCATCGACAAATGTGTCTTTTGGAGCGCGAATATAGCCCAATTCCTGTCCAATTGTAATCGCCGCTTCCATACTTCTGCCGAACACAGCAATTTTCCTCCCGTTTAATACAGCTGCTTCTGTTACCTGTTGAAGCCGGTGAATATTGGAAGCAAAGGTGGCGAAAATCACACGTCCGTCCACTTTTCTGAATATTTCATGTATGCTTTCACCCACCCGGCGTTCCGACATCGTAAATTCAGGAACCTCACTGTTTGTACTGTCAGATAACAGGCAAAGAACCCCTTCTTTCCCAATCTCGGCCATCTTTGTTAAATTTGCCGGCTCTCCGACAGGTGTGAAATCAAATTTAAAATCCCCCGTATGGACGATTTGTCCGGGTGGAGTTTTAACGACAACCCCAAATGAATCTGGAATGCTGTGGGTTGTCCGGAAAAAAGTAACGGAAGTTTTCCTGAATTTAATAACATCATCTTCATCAATTTCATAAAGTTTGGCCTGTCTGAGTAAACCGTGTTCTTCGAGTTTATTACGGATTAATCCTATAGCAAGTTTTCCGCCATAGATGGGAATATTAATTTCCCTCAGCAAATAGGGAATGCCTCCGATATGGTCTTCATGTCCGTGTGTAACAAATAAACCTTTAATTTTTTCTTTATTCTTTACCAGGTAAGTATAGTCCGGAATGACATAATCAATCCCAAGCAATTCATCCTCGGGAAATTTGACGCCGGCATCTATGAGGATGATTTCATCCTGGAATTGCACGCCGTAAGTGTTTTTGCCGATTTCACCTAATCCGCCCAAAGCGAAAACGGCAGTTTGATCATTTTTGACAAATTTCATAAATCACTAATCTCCAATACTTTGTATTCTGGGTTATTTTGCTGTTCATATTCTAAATATGCTCCATCGATTACCGTAATAAACTCGATATTGTATGGCCGTTCTTCCAATTTTTTGCGGACTTCCCTTTCCGACTCCGCTTCAATAAATAATGTTTTTGTCTTTTCTCTGACAGGCGCCTCGTCAGATGTTTCCTGATAATAAACCTTAAAAATCATATTTTTCTCTCCTTCTCTTTTAATTTTTAAAAAAAGTATGTATTTTAATCAGGTTTATTAAGGTCTGTTTAAGAGCATTACTGTTAAATTACTGAATCATTTTTACAAAAAATAAAAAAAGAATCAAGTTTATATGATAAGACATATATACAATTTACAACAAGGAAGGAGCCCTTCGCAAGTGAGAAGGGCCCGGAATAACCGATTGAAGATTTGTTCTGTTTTTAAGCGATTGATTTTTTGCGAAGTAAGTCTCTCCACTGTTTTAAAAGCTTTTTTCGCAGCTTCTTTAACATGGTGGATCATCTCCTCCTACAAGTATTATACGATAATCGTTTAAAATAAAGAAGAGCCCGACCGGCGAACTGTCGGATTTATTCTTTTTATTTGGAAGAACAATTCCTGTCAGACTGTTTTTTCTATATTTATTATATGAGATCATTTTAGATTTTTTCGAGGAGAAAAATGGCAGTATTCAGCAGATAAGAAACGGCTGCAAACAGGAATTGACAAATTGGGCAGATGTTCGGTACGGTTTAGAAGACAGGAATAGAGAATACAAATTTTCGACAATTTGGAAGGGAATCGGTGAGAGTGAGAAAAATTGTATTTTTTGATATAGACGGAACATTACTGGATGAGAAGAAACAACTGCCGGACAAGACGAGGGAATCCATTAAAAAACTACGAGAATCCGGAGTTTATGTCGCGATTGCGACCGGAAGAGCTCCGTTCATGTTTGAAAATCTGCGGAAGGAACTTGGAATCAATTCGTATGTGTCGTTAAACGGCCAATATGTGGTTTTTGAAAATGAGATAGTCTATTTCAATCCGCTGGATAGGGAAGAATTGAAAAAACTGTTATCGGAGAGCAGGGAAAGAAATCATCCGCTTGTTTATATTGATGATAAGACAATGAAAGGGACCGTTTCCGATAACCGTTTTATTGCCGAGAGCCTGGCAACGGTGCAAGTTCCTCATCCGGAAAAGGATGAAACCTATTTTTTAAGAAACGATATTTTGCAGGCATTGTTGTTTTGCAATGAAAAATCCGAGGCACCATATTATGATATTTTTAATAAATTTCATTTTGTCCGCTGGCATCCTTACAGCGTCGACGTTTTGCCAAAAGGCGGCTCGAAAGCGGAGGGGATCAGACAAATGATCAATAGACTCGGATTTAAAATGGAGGATGTTTATGCTTTTGGTGACGGTTTGAATGATATGGAGATGCTCCGGGAGGCCGGAACAGGCGTGGCGATGGGAAATGCTCATGAGTCGGTGAAAAAAGTGGCTGATTTTGTTACTAAAAAAGTTTCGGAGAATGGAGTTTGGCATGGTTTAAAAGAGATAGGTTTAATTTAACCGGGTTTCATCGCAACCATTTAATAAACGAAAATCAGACGGGAAGGAACATCCTGACATTTGATGGAAATATCAGGATGTTTCTTTTGCTGAAACGAATGTTACTTTCCAATCGGAACGGCATTTTCTATCGGTGCAAACGGATCCTCTTTATTAATATGGTCGTAAAACATAATCCCGTTCAGATGATCAATTTCATGCTGAAAGATGACTGCAATAAACCCGCGAAGACGCAGTTTTACTTCATTTCCGTCAATGTCTGCCGCTTTTACGGTGATTCTGGCATACCTTGGAACATACCCCGGAATGTCTCTGTCAACGGATAAGCAGCCTTCTCCTTGCGCTAAATAGGTTTTTTCTACCGAATGACTGATGATCTTAGGGTTAAATAATGCATAGCTGTGTTGTTTTCCTTTTTCATCTTTTGCGTGGATGGCAATCATTCGTTTAGAAACATTGATTTGCGGTGCGGCAAGACCTACCCCCGGTCTTAGCCCTTTTTCTTTGGCAATTTCATGATCCTGGCTCGCAATGATATATTCGAGCAGGCTTTTTAAGACAGCTTTATCTTCGTCCGATGGCGGCATAGGAACTTCTTTTGCCACAAGCCTTAAAGTCGGATGGGGATCGCGAATAATATCATCCATAGTTAACAAGAATCTTCACTCCTCTTTTTCTCTGCAGAAAAATACTTCCGGAAAAAATAATACGGAATTATCAAATAAATAGTTTAAAGGATGTTCTTTTAATCCGGACGGAATACAGCATCATAGGAATTCAAATATATACCGGATTTAATTTCAAGTAATAGTGTAGCAGAGACAAAGAAAAAAGTTAATCTTTTGGTTTTGGCCCGTTAAAATTTACGGTTGTTTAATTTTGGCATGATCATGAAAAAATTGTTGAAAACAGTCTTAATAACAAATTTTGAATGCAGTTCCATAATAAGTTTTCATGAATATGTGATTGCCCTGACAATATCAAATCGGCAAACAAGTTATATAATATAATTGAATTCAGAAAAAGTAATATTTTCGACAAAATTTTTCGTGCCTGCACCTATTGTAAAAGGCTTCAACAATCGATATAGTAATATTGTCATAACGAGGAGGTAGTATGGTGTCGAACAATAAGAAGTTTTTTGCGGTATTGTTTTTTTTATTGGTTTTAGCGGTTTTAACTGGTTGTACAAAGAGCCCTGCCGAAAAAATTTATGACATTCTTGAAAAAGTAGTTGCACAAGAGCAAGTTTTTGAAGAGCAGCAGGAGCCCATCATGGAACTCGAACAGAAAGAGAATGATTTGTACGATCAAATTATCAAACTGGGGATGAAGGAATTTGACAAAATTGTTGAATTGTCCAAGGAAGGTCTTGAAATTGTAGACAAACGGGAAGGACATATTGAAAAAGAGAGAGATAGCATCCAGGCCTCCAAGAAAGAATTTGAAAATATCCGCTCTCTGATTGACAAACTGGAGGATGCCGATGCAAAAGAATTGGGCAATAGTTTGTACGAAACGATGATGAACAGGTACAAGTATCATGATGAATTGTACGAACATTACAAGAAGGGCATTAAGCTTGACCGTGAACTCTACAAAATGTTTCAAGATGAAGAGTTATCCTATGAGGAATTGGAACAGCAAATAGAGAAAATCAATGGTGCATATCAAAAGGTTTTGGAAGCAAATGAAAAATTCAACGAAGAGACAAAAAAATACAATGAAATGAAAATTGAATTTTATAAAGCAGCTGGGCTGAGTATTAACGAAGAGTAATGAGTCGGATTCAAATCCGGCTTTTTTTTTCGCATCAAAACGATAATGATTACTTAATTTTTCGATCTCCAATCAACTTTCCTCGTCCAGTTTTTGTTTAAAACAGATATAACAAAACGGATATAACAGCATGTTTCCAGGGGCTGAGATATTAACACTATTAATATAGGGTAAAATTGCAATATCAATTCATTGACTCGATTCATATTAATGGTATACACTGTAATTAAGTTAATAACTTTGTTTCAATAAAAAACTTAAAATGACTAATACAGATTTGGGATCCCGAAAATTTAATGCGGGGGTGGGAAAGTATAAGCAGCAGGAATTAACAAAAAATGTCCGGCATTAGATATCCCTCATTTTAAGAATGGATAAGTAAAGATTCGCAGTTGTCGGGCATTCTAATGTATATAAGATTTTATTCGGTTTAAATTATGTTGTAGTCAACATTTTTTGGAAATAATTATGAAAAAGCTTTTGTCAAAAAAAGAAAGGGTGACATAAATGGCTAAAAATCAGCAAAATGCATTTTTTGATGGTGATAAGCAGCTCCGTAAAATTGAGGAACAATACCCGTTTTTTCAAATTTTGAATGAAGACGGCGAAGTTGTTCAAGAGGAAGCTTTACCTGATTTAAGTGACGAGAAGCTTCAGGAATTAATGAAACGGATGGTTTATACACGAATTCTTGATCAGCGCTCCATTTCTTTGAATCGTCAGGGAAGATTGGGTTTTTATGCTCCGACGGCCGGACAGGAAGCTTCACAGATTGCTTCTCAGTTTGCTCTTGAGAAAGAAGATTTTATTTTGCCGGGATACAGGGATGTTCCTCAATTAATTTGGCATGGTCTTTCGCTGAGACAGGCTTTTCTCTGGTCACGGGGACATTTTGAAGGGGGAAGAATTCCGGAAGGAGTAAATGTTTTTCCGCCGCAAATCATTATCGGAGCCCAATACGTCCAGGCAGCCGGCGTCGCACTCGGCATCAAAAAGAGAGGGGAAAAAGCAGTGGCTGTTACTTATACGGGTGACGGGGGCACCTCCCAGGGAGATTTTTATGAGGGAATCAACTTTGCGGGTGCATTCGGCGCTCCTGCTATTTTCATCGTTCAAAACAATCATTTTGCGATTTCAACGCCCCGTGAAAAACAAACAGCTGCAGCAACTCTTGCCCAAAAAGCCGCAGCAGCCGGAATACCGGGCATTCAGGTGGACGGCATGGATCCGCTTGCTGTATACATGGCCGTTAAGGCTGCGAGGGAGCGGGCAATTCAGGGAGGCGGCCCGTCCTTAATAGAAACAGTTACTTACCGTTATGGTCCTCACACAATGGCAGGGGATGATCCGACAAGATACCGTACTTCTGAATTAGATAACGAATGGGAGAAAAAGGATCCGCTTGTCCGTTTTAGGAAATTTCTTGAGAAAAAGGGCCTTTGGAATGAGGAAATGGAAAATAACACAATTGAAAAAGCGAAAGAAGATATTAAAGCAGCCATAAAAGAAGCAGATAACGCTCCAAAGCAAAAAGTAACTGATTTAATTTCAATCATGTATGAGGAATTGCCGCAAAATTTACGTGAGCAGAATGAAATTTATAAAGCAAAGGAGTCGAAGTAATCATGGCGCAAATGACAATGATTCAAGCGATTACGGATGCGTTAAGGACGGAACTGCGCAATGACCCGAATGTGCTTGTTTTTGGAGAAGATGTGGGAGTAAACGGAGGCGTGTTCCGGGCAACGGAAGGCCTGCAAAAGGAATTTGGCGAAGACCGGGTCTTTGATACTCCGCTTGCGGAATCTGCAATTGGCGGTTTGGCAGTTGGCTTGAGTTTAAAAGGGTTTCGTCCTGTTCCTGAGATACAGTTTTTTGGCTTTGTTTATGAAGTAATGGATTCCATTTCAGGACAGCTGGCACGGATCCGCTATCGCACCGGAGGCCGTTTTTATGCGCCGGTTACCATCCGTTCCCCTTTTGGCGGCGGTGTTCATACACCGGAACTTCATGCAGACAGTCTGGAAGGATTGATGGCCCAACAGCCGGGGCTGAAGGTTGTAATTCCTTCAACTCCTTATGATGCAAAAGGATTGCTCATATCCGCAATCCGGGACAATGACCCGGTTATTTTCCTTGAACATATGAAGCTGTATCGTTCTTTTCGCCAGGAGGTTCCGGAGGAAGAATATACAATTCCTCTTGGAAAAGCAGATGTAAAAAGGGAAGGTTCTGATATTTCGGTGATTGCTTATGGAGCAATGGTCCATGAAGCATTAAAAGCTGCAGAGGAACTGGTAAAGGAAGGAATTTCAGCAGAAGTGATTGATTTAAGAACGGTCAGTCCGATTGACATAGAAACTATTATTGCTTCTGTTGAAAAGACAGGCAGAGCGATCGTTGTTCAAGAAGCGCAAAAACAAGCCGGTGTTGCCGCACATGTGGCTTCTGAAATTCAAGAAAGGGCGATTCTGAGTCTCGAAGCTCCGGTTCTGCGTGTCGCAGCACCTGATACTGTTTTCCCGTTCCCGCAGGCCGAATCTGTCTGGTTGCCAAATTATAAGGATATCATTGAAGCGGCGAAGAAGGTCATCGATTTTTAAAAATAATTGTCGAAAGCACGAAAAAGAAACGCATTTTAAGGAAAGCTACGTATATGTCCTATTTTTACAATGTATCTAACTTTTAATTGGACTTACAGGAGGGTGAATAGATTGTCATTTCAATTCAGATT
>JANWJP010000064.1 GCA_025451895.1 Robertmurraya sp. | reverse complement strand
TTTTAGAGCCCGTTTGCCACAATCTCTTTACAATACGGGATCCAAGTTGCCATTTTAGAGCCCGTTTGCCGCAATCTCTTTACAATACCGGATCCAAGTTGCCATTTTAGAGCCCATTTGCCAGAATCTCTTTACTATACCGGATCCAATCTGCAGTTTTAGTTCCCATTTACAGGACTCTCTATACATTTCGGGGTCTAATTTGCCTTTTTAGATCCCATTTGAGGAACCTCCAATACTATACGGGATCCAAGTTCCCGTTTTAGAGCCCATTTGCCGCGATCTCTCTACAATACGGGATCCAAGTTCCCGTTTTAGATCCCATTTGTCGAACTCCAAACGCAATACCGGATCCAATTTGTCATTTTAGAGCCCATTTGCTGAGCTCTCATTACAGAACGGGAGCCCATTTAGTGTTTAATCCGTCCCCATCCGGATCGAGTCCAACAAACTTGCCCTCTCTATCATCATTCAATAACAAAAAGCCTCCCCACATTCGCAAAGACTTATGTGGAGAGGCTTTTTTTCAACGCTGCAAGATCAATAATCCTGAACGAGTTCATATAAAAATCAATGATTCCTTCCTCTTTCATTTTTTTCAATTCTCTTGAAAGGGACGGCCTCGGTGTATTCAAAAATTCGGCCAGTTCATGTCTTTTCAGCGGGATCGTAAATGTCAACCTGCCCTGCTCGAAATATTGCTCCAGTAAATAAGTGCTGATTTTCTCACGAATGCTTTTCAGAGACAGGATTTCAACCTTTTTGTTCAGGTCCACCGCTTTCCGGGAAATTACCTCGAGCATATTCCTGATGAGCATGGAATGGCCGGTACAAACATTAGGACAAATCCCGACAATCCGGCTGGATGGCAATAACAAAATGGTTGTATCGACAATCGGCTCTATGGTGGCAAGAGGTTCTCCGTTGGCAAAGATCGTTATTTCCCCGAAAATATCACCGGCTGTTAACTTGGACATAAAAATCCGGTCGCCGGCAAAGTTTTCTTTAATCACAGCCACTTCGCCCTCTAAAATAACCCCTATTTCCGAGAATGTGCTTTTTTCGATCGTAATCAATTCTTTCTGCTTATAAGATACTATTCGCGAACTTAAGCATATAAGCATGCGAATAAGCTCGTCCTTTTCAATATTTTTAAATAGATCTGTCTGTAAAAGCACGTCTGTCCATTTTTCATATATTCGGCCGATTTCTTTTTGCCTTATCATAATACCAACCCCTGGTTAATAATGACAGCGCATTCTTCTCTATGTTCATCTTATTACATATTCAGGGGTAATTTCGTAACATATGTTACGGTTTTTCAACTATTTATGACTGATTTTTGAAAAAACTTTAATACAGGACTCAGCCTCATCAAAGATTCCGGCTTGCAAATCAAAATTCCCTATTCTGAAGCCAAGAATAGGGAATTTCACAATTTGCCTTATTTATTTTCAAATACCAACAGATCTTGCCCGACATCGGCCAAAAAAGGACTTGGCTCACCAATACTGTAAAGCTGCAGTTCGTGCATGGCCCGGGTACAGGCTGTATAGAACATTCTCCGCAGAGTCTCATCGCCGTAATTTTTAGCAGAAGCGTCATAAATAATGACGGCATCAAATTCAATCCCTTTGGCCAAATAAGCCGGGATCACAATGACTCCCTTTTCATATTCCTTTGCTCCGTCCTTCACGAGTTTAATTCCTGCAATACTTTTCAACCCGTTAAAGGCAACCGAGCTTTCAGCTGCAGACTTGCAAATAATCGAAATCGTCTCATATTCCTGTTGCCGCAACTTTGCCACCTTAGAGACTATCCTTTCATGCAATTCCTCCCGGTCAGCCACCAATCGCAGCGAAGGCTTTTGCCCGTTTCGTTCGAAAGGAATAATTTCGCTTCCCTCGGGAATAATACTCCGTGTAAATTCAACAATCTGTTTCGTAGAACGGTAGCTGTTTTTTAAATTAATTAATTCCATCTCGTCCGTCCCGTACAAACCGTTCAGCATTTGAAAATTGGTCCTGTCGCCTGCGTGGGCATAAATCGCCTGATTAAAATCACCAAGGATCGTCATTTTCGCCCTGGGAAACAGGCGCTTCAAAAATTCATATTGAAACGGCGAATAATCCTGCGCTTCATCCACAACTACATGCTTTATAGAAGTATTCGTTTGGAATCCTTCCACCATCTCCTTTAAAAACAGGAAAGGGGTCGCATCTTCATAAAACAGCTGCCCTGTGCCCAACATCTCCAGGCTGAGACGGCAAATATCCGCCCACCCGGCAGGAACCGCTTCATCCGTCCAGTCTTTAATCTTCTCCGGCTCTCTGAATAACTGCTCATAAATTCCTTTCATATCAATAAAGCGGAGTTTGCGGATATAATTGCGAATGGGCTTAAATCTTTTTCGGACAATGATTTTGCCCAGGGCCTTTGCCACATTTTCATAATTATTAAACCATTCCTCTGAAGCACCCTGCTTTCTGAAACGCGCGTAAATCTTTTCATACTGCTCGTTGCTCAGCAGTTCAATTTCCTCACGCACCCATGGTTTTTGGCGCTCCTGTTTCTCAGCCTCATCCAGTTTGGTATTCAACCATTGCACAAGCAATTCCAACCGATTGTGAAAACGCAAAGATCGGTGGCTGCCATAAAATTGCTCCTCAATTTGCTCTGCAGTAATTAGAGGTCTCCCCATAAATTGAATGCTTTTAAAGATCATCCCTGATTCAGCAAGGGATTCTCCGTATGCCCGGATCACTTTATAAAATTCCTGTGAAGCCTTAAAACGTATTCCGGCAAGCCTGTCGCGGTAATTCGGATCATCCTCCCGGGTCAGTACATATTCCAACTGCTCATACGGACCCTCTACATCAAAATCTCCACTCAGCCTGTGCCATAAATATTCCTGAAAAGTTGTCTGCTGCATATTCTCTTCGCCCAATTCCGGCAAAACATTCGATACATAGCTGTTAAACATCTCATTTGGCGAGAAAAGAATAATTTGTTCCGCATTGAGACTTCCCCGGTATTTATAAAGCAAGTAAGCAATTCTTTGCAATGCCGCCGAGGTTTTCCCGCTTCCTGCCGCTCCGTGAACAACGAGAAGACGGCTGCGATCATGACGGATAATCCGGTTCTGTTCTTTTTGGATCGTTGCGACAATACTGCGCATATATTTATCCGTTCCCTTACCGAGCACCTCTTTTAAAATTTCATCCCCAATCGTGATGCTTGTATTAAACATCGATTGAATGGAACCGTCCCGGATAATATACTGCCATTTTTCCTCCAGGCTCCCGCGGATGATTCCTTCCGGCGTTTCATATTCCGCCCTTCCCGGAGCATAGTCGTAATAAACGCTTGAAATCGGAGCACGCCAATCATAGACAAGAATGTCGTCACCGCTTTTGTCAGTTAAAGTGGAAACACCGATATATACATGTTCAGCCGAATCCGCTCCGTCTTCTTTAAAATCAATCCGGCCAAAATAGGGGTTTTCCTCCATTCTTCTTAATGCTGCCAGCCTGTTATATGCATGTCTGTGAGTGCTTTGACTGACTGTTAATAGCTGGGCTTGTTGTCTTAAACCTATGATCGTCTCCAAATAATCATCGAAGGTATCTATATTTACTTTCACATCGTCCCAAAAATTTCTACGGATATCGATCACTTCTTTGCGGAGCTTGCCCGCCTTCCGTTCATTTTCTAAAATTTGTTCTTTGATGATTTCCATTACATGATTTAAACGTTCCTGCTCCAGTTTGATATTTTCTCCCATCAAAAGCACTCCTTGCTTATATTATCGGGATCCTTTCCCAAGACCGAGGGGTTCTCCAAAAATTAACAACCCCTGACAAACAGGTAATTATTCTCTCATAATTAAATTTACTTTTCACTTGCAATTTTTGTTAATATGTAATTTATTTTTCCTTGAGATTTGCTTTGCTCCATTTTTCAATTATTGCTGCCCTTTTCTTCATTTCGTATGCACGAATACACTCTTATTTCCTTAATAAATTAAGTGTAAAAAAATAAAAAGTGACATACAAGGTCACCTTTTTCAATATTTTTTACATTTTTCGCAACAATTCCCGAACCTTCGGAAAAATTTCTGTTCAGTAGAAAAAACCGTCTTCCTAAACAATCGTTCCAGTTTTATAACAATTCCGCAACAGAAAACCGGTTTATAAAGTTGATATAAGGTATCAAAAAAACTATATAACCAGGCCATTTTTTAAAATAGCACAACCCCAAGAACTATTCCGGATTTCAACTGTTCCAAACCTCTCTTAGAGTTTCCCTGAAAAGTTTGTCCAACTCGGGAGTATAGTCAGGATGATGACTGTTTAGAGTAATGGCATATTTACGGAGACGCTCCAGTTCTTCCTCCAGAAAATCATGGATGATCCAAATCTTTGGTTCCGGATCCGCGTCGCCGCCGGCCATTTTTCTATGCAAAAGAAGCATGATTTCATTTTTCAGTTCACCTTTGGGCACCAGCACTTCCAATAACTCATAAAACTCCAACGGGGGAAATTCATCAAATTCTTTAATCCAACCCGCAGCCAGCAACGGCCGGAGCACAACAAAATAATTCTTGATTTGCACTTTTTCATTCTTGAAATACTTTCGAAAATTATTGCCTGCCATATTTAAATAATGATAAAAACATGATTTGGGTGAAAATATCTGTTTGCTCAGTTTCCTCATCTGATCGATGGTTGAAAAAGCCTTGTAATAGACAATCTCCGAATTCAGCCATTCCAGCAAAGGGGGATTGGACTTCCTTAACAATCGTAATGCCTTCGTTAATTCCCAACCGGAAACATCAAGAGTATCAGTAACAGGCAGTTCAATGACATCGCGTTTCTTGCCGACCCCTATTGGATCAATCGTTAAATAGTCCTCTGTTTTATGAACATAAATAAATCTCACATCATAATCACTATCTTTGGACGGGAAGCCCCAGGCTCTGCTGCCGGATTCACATGCATAAAGGATTTTAACTCCATAATCCTCCTCGATTCTTTTCAAAATCTGCAAAATTTGCTTTTTCATTCTCTTTTCCCCAATTCACTTAACCTTATTTTTTATAAAATAATTACCAGACTGCAGCAACAAACTTGTCATGTTTAATATATACTGTTTCCCATTAAAATGCCTCATCCGGACATAAAAAAGGATGTCTCTGTATCAGAGCATCCTTTAAAACAACATCATAAATTTTTATCAAAATGAGAATACAGCTGCAAAACCGCCCAAGATGATTGCAAAAACGATAATAAGCGCATATAGTGAACAGCCTATTATACTGGTAATTAAGCCGGCAGTTGCCATTCCCCTGCCGTTGAAATTGAATTGATCTATCTCATAATATGCTTTCTTTGCAAGAACAATCCCTATAATTCCCAAGATAAGTCCAACATATGGAATGATTAATGATAATATTCCCAAAACCAGAGATGCAACGGCTTTACTGCTCGTGGGACTTTGCGGTTGACCAAGTTGAGTATTATTATCACTCATTATAATAGCCTCCAATAAGTCACCTTTGTGATATATGTTTTTACCCTTAGAATAAAGATGCAATACCGGCCCAAAACCAAATCTTCAATGCCAAAGTAATGATTCCTGTTACAATTCCGGTAATGGCAAATCCCTTATTAACTTTCCCTTTTACACGGAAAGCTCCAAAAATAATTGCTAAAATTGCCAAAGGATACGGAATAAACGGAACCCAAAACAATACCAAACCAACGATCCCTAAAACAAGAGAAGCCACAGCTAATCCATTACCCGGCTGACCTTGGGCATAAACTGTATTTGGTCCTTGTTCCATATCAAACATCCTTTCTAATTGGTATCCATTAAAATCTGTTTTCTTTTAAGCATGAAAACTCCGGGTTTTAATCAGATGCATCACTGGAAAAATACACTAAATTAATATTTTTTATATAGACAGTTCACCATTCATTTTCATTCAATTTTTTTATATACAACGACATACGGGGAGGGGGGGAACGTGCTGCAACAACGTAAACCGTATGGAACTATCACTCCGCTTGTGAGAGAAGTAAAAGAACATAAAAAAATCACGGTATCAGTCATAAAGATGGGAAGAGCAGCTGCCGGGTTTTCATAGATATGACGTGTTATACCGCCTTTTCAACATTCTTTCACTTAGTGATTTGATACATATTATGATGCGGACAATATGAATAGAACAGAAAATACTCTTGCCCGGGACAGCAAAGAAATGGGAACGGGAAAAGTTGTTTAAGAATGCCGTCCGATCCCCTTTCCTGCTTGAAAAATAAAAAGACTGTCTCACCTGAATAAACCACAGATGGGACAGCCTCAATTTTTTGCGATAATTAAGGAATATTACTTATAAAATGAAAGACTTTTTCGGGATCTTTCTTGCCGGGCCTTTCTTCCACGCCGGTCATGACATCGACGGCATAAGGTTGTAACTGACTGACAATCTCTCCTACATTATCAGGCGTTAAACCGCCAGCAAGAATGACCGGAACCGAACTTTCCTGCCGGATCATTTGAAAAGCCTCTAAATTGGATAAAACTCCTGGTCCCCCCGGTCTTGCTTCCGTATAGGAATCAATCAAAACAGCGGATATGCCCGTCTTTGATAGTTCTTTGACAGCTAAAACCGGATCCTCAATTTCAAAATGGCACCGGCCGTTTTGATCTATTCTTAATGCTTTAAAGACTTTTATCCCCTGAGCCGTTAACCCGGAGACAATTTCTCTGATTTCCCCAAGAGTTTCCTCATAGTGAAGCTGAACAACATTCGGGCGGGTTTTTTCGGCAACCTCAAGCACCTTTTCCACGGAACCGCCGGTAACAACAGCCGTGCTGACAAAAGGGGAAACAGCACTAATGAGTCCCCGGGCTTCTTTTGCCGTTAAATTCCACGGAACGGGAACGGGGTAGTCCACAACAAACCCGAGCATATCCGCTCCCGCTTCTTCACAAAGGCGGATATCCCGGAGGTTCATTAATCCGCATATTTTTACTCTCGTCATTTTATTGACCCCTCTGCAAAGAAAGCCTGCGGTACATTTCGGCCGGGTCCTCCGCTTTCAAAATAGCCGTCCCGACCAGAACCCCGTGAGCGCCGGCGCGAACAGCGCGCTCCACATCCGAAGGGGAAGCAATAGAACTTTCACTTAAAACAAAAGCCCTTTCCGGCAGAAAAGCGGCCAGTTGCTCGGTTGTACTGACCGTACCGTCATCTGTCTCCCATTCCAGAATATTGCGGTTATTTACGCCCACAAAAGAGAGATTCATATGCTGAATCGCCCGCAATTCCTCTTCATTATGAGTTTCAACCAACGGCTCGAGACCAAGAGAGAGTGCCTCTTTTATCAATGCAACGAGTTGATCTGTTTTTAAAATGGAGGAAATCAACAGGACAGCACTGGCTCCCGACTCTGCACTTTCCTCAAGCTGTTGGCTGCTTTTTATAAAATCCTTCCGTAAAACGGGAAGACCTGTCGCCAAGGCAATTTCCCGCAATAATTCCGGGGAACCGCCGTAATGCTCCGCCTCTGTGACAACGGAAAGAACGGGAGCACCGGCTTCAGCCAGCCGTACGGCCAATTCGACCGGATTGCGCCCGGACATTAAGTCGCCTTCTCCGGGTGATTTGCATTTTATATCAGGGATCACCGGAATTTTACCGGAATGATATAGGTGCCATAGCGCCGATGTATAGCGATGGCGGATTGTCTCCTGTTTCATTGTTTATTTCACCACGCTTAAATCATTAGAAGCGGTAATAAGTTGTTCCAGTTTTTGCTGTGCTGCCCCGCTGTCAATGATTTCTTCAGCCAGCTTGATTCCTTCCGCAAAACCCGCGGCTTTGTCGCCAATCATCAATGCTCCTGCCGCATTCATGATCACCGCTTGGCGGCGCGGTCCCCGGTCTTTTCCGGAGAAAACCGCCCGGATCATATCGGCATTTTCCTCAGGCGTACCAGTGGCAATATCCTCCAAAGTGCAGCGGGAAAAGCCAAAATCCTCCGGTGCAATTTCATAGCTCGAAATCTTTCCATTATTTATTTCATTAATTTTCGTTTTTCCCAACAAAGAGATTTCGTCCAAACCATCAACCCCGTGGACAAACAATGCCCGCTTATAGCCGAGTGAAAGGGCCACCTGCGAAACAGTGTCAAGGAGCTCCGGTTTGTACACACCCATTACATGTCTGTTTGCATGGGAAGGATTAATCAGCGGTCCGATAATCGTATAAAAAATTGTCTTAATGCCGAGATCCTTTTCAGGCGGCAACACCTTGCCCATGACCGGATGGAATAAAGGTGCATAAAGAAAGGCAATCCCCACTTCTTCAATCAGTTTTTCAACGGCTTGGGGCGTTAAATTGATTTCCACATTTAGCGCCTGGAGCACATCGGCACTTCCGGACAGACTGGAGATGGACCGGCTGCCGTGTTTTGCAACCGGTATTCCCGCCGCTGCCGCAACAAAAGCCACGGCCGTGGAAATATTAAAAGTGCTCAATCCGCCGCCGGTTCCGCAAGTATCCATCAAATCCCCTTCCACTTGGGGCCGGATTTGTATACAATGATCGCGCATCGCTTTGGCAATGGCCGAGATTTCCGTCAATGTCGGCCCTTTCATTAACAGGGCCACTTGAAAACCGGCAATTTGCACCTCGCTTAATTCATCATTCTTAATGGCAACAATTAAACTGTACGCTTCTTCTTCTGTTAAATCCTGTTTAGTCGTTAATTTTCTTAATACATTCGTGATCATTTTACTCCCTCTCCCCTCAACTCAACTCTTCTCTGCTCACCTGACTATTACTATTATGAAATGGCTTCTTTAATGCTGCGTACAAACTTCACTACATGCGGAATGCAATCTTCGCCATGCTCGGCAATGATTTTTATGATCGCACTGCCGACAATCACTCCATCGGCATGCCCGGCCATCTCACGCGCCTGTTCCGGTGATGAGATGCCAAAGCCGATTGCACAAGGTATATCTTTGACCTCTTTCACAAGCCGGACCATTTTTCCAACGTCCGTATTAATTTCTTTGCGGACGCCGGTCACTCCCATGGAAGAAACGACATAGATAAATCCTTCCGCTTCCCTCGCAATCATTTGAATGCGATCGTTGGAAGTCGGGGCAATCATCGAAATCAGGGTAATGCCGTATTTTTTACAATATGGCGCCAGTTCCTCTTTTTCCTCAAATGGAACATCCGGAACGATGATCGCATTAATTCCGGCCTCTTGGCAGTTTTTCATAAACCGTTCCGTTCCGTAAGTGAAAACCGGATTCATATAGGTCATAAAAGCCAGGGGAACATCCGATTTTTCACGGATTCTTTTTACCATGTCAAAAATTTTATCAGTTGTCGTTCCGGAAGCGAGCGCCCGGATATCGGCCTCCTGTATGATCGGCCCTTCCGCAATCGGATCGGAAAACGGGATTCCCAGCTCGATTAAATCAGCGCCGGCCGCAGCCAGTTCAAGCACAAGCTGTTCGGTGATTTCCAAGTTCGGATCGCCGGCTGTAATAAATGGAATAAACGCCTTTCCGTTTGCAAAAACCTGCTCAATTCTATTCATAAATTTGCACCCCCCTGTAACGTGCTATTGCGGCTACGTCTTTGTCGCCCCTGCCGGAAAGCGTGACGACGATGATTTGGTCAGGACTCATTGCCGGTGCCAATTTTTTCGCATAGGCAACGGCATGGGAGCTTTCAATCGCCGGAATAATGCCTTCGATGCGGGACAGGTATTCAAAAGCTTCCACGGCTTCATCATCTGTCACCGGTACGTATTCCGCCCGGCCAATATCTTTCAAGTAAGCGTGCTCCGGTCCCACGCCGGGATAATCAAGTCCGGCAGAAATGGAGTATACCGGGGCGATTTGGCCGTATTCATCCTGGCAAAAATAAGACTTCATCCCGTGGAAAATTCCCAGGGTTCCCGTGGCCATCGTTGCTGCCGTTTTATCCGTATCCACGCCGTGTCCGGCCGCCTCGCAGCCAATCAGACGGACATCTTTATCATCAATAAACTCATAAAATGACCCCATCGCATTGCTGCCTCCGCCGACACAGGCAAGTATGGCATCCGGAAGCCTTCCTTCCAGTTCCAAAATTTGCTCTTTCACTTCCCGGCCGATCACGCTTTGAAAATCCCGGACTATCGTCGGAAAAGGATGGGGACCCATGACTGAGCCGAGTACATAAAGAGTATCGTCAACCCGTTTTGACCATTCACGCATCGTTTCGTTGACTGCATCCTTCAATGTTTGCGTCCCGCTTGTCACCGCATGCACTTTCGCACCCAGAAGCTCCATCCGGTACACATTGAGAGCTTGTCGTTCCGTATCTTCTTTTCCCATAAAAATTTCACATTCAAGACCCAATAAGGCGGCTGCCGTGGCTGTTGCCACCCCGTGCTGTCCGGCACCGGTTTCGGCAATGACGCGGGTTTTGCCCATCCGCTTTGCCAACAGAACCTGTCCGAGTACATTATTGATTTTGTGGGAACCCGTATGATTGAGGTCTTCGCGCTTTAAATAGATTTTTGCCCCGCCCAGGTCCTTTGTCATTTTTTCCGCATAATAGAGCAGGGACGGACGGCCTGCGTATTTCTTAAACAAATCATCCAATTCAGCGACAAACTCCGGATCGTTTTTAAAATGTTCATAGGCTTCTTCCAACTCATTCACTGCATTCATCAGCGTTTCCGGCACATATTGCCCGCCGTGAATTCCAAATCTGCCTTTTCCCATCTGCGAGAAACTCCTTCCTGTTATTGTTATAGACTTTAAAACCTGAGGAACTTGGGGACTCTGGCGCTTGTTTAAGTATTTGTCCTGCAACCGTCATCCGGCTCCTTCTACTGGCAAATGTCATCTGGCAACGGTCTCTGACAACAGTCATTCAGCAACCTTCAACTGGCCGCCTTGCCCCTGCTAACCCGGTAAAACATAACGACTATGTTAAACACAAAACTATGGAGAAAATAAAAAAAGCTTTTATCCCAAAAAATGGGACAAAAGCTTGACACTTCTGCGGTACCACCCAAATTGGCGGATCTGTCGATCACACCCACTCTCTGTGTATACAATCATATACACCCTTCTGATAACGGACAGGCTCCCGTAAGCTCCTACTTTCATTCAGATGAGATGATTTCGGGCTTCCCTCACAAGTCCATTCAGAATGATCTTTGTATCCGCCTTTTCACCACCCGGCGGCTCTCTGGTTACAAATTATCATTCCTACTACTCTTTTTCATCGGTTTAATAATCACTTTGAATATTTGAATGATAGTTTCATAATTTGGAAATCATTCTAACACCGAAGTGTTCTTTTTGTCAATGAATATTTTCTAAATTAGGTTATTAGCACAGGGGAATGTGAAAATTTATGAATAATTTGTTTTTGAAATTTTCGGTTACTCTCTTATTTTAGTTTCGAATAAGTTTTAGAACTTTTCATTAATTGTAATCAAAATGGGAAGAAAACCTAAGACAAACAGTTTTTTCAAAAAATCTTGTCTTTTACAAAAAACGACTTTCTTTTATGAATTTTCCATTGTAATATAATAAGCGTTATTACATTAAAAAAGAAGGGGTATTTTAAAATGAATTCGGAAACCCGGGAGTATTCAGAAAATAAACCCCAGAAAAACCAATGGTTGCTCTGGATTATCTTTCTGGCTGCAATTATAAGTTTACGAGTATTTTTATTTACACCGGTTACTGTTAATGGAGAATCTATGGAACCGACCTTAAACGATAAAGATAAACTGATCATTTCAAAAATAGGCGAGTTTAATCGGTTCGATATTGTTGTTTTTCGTACAGAGGGAAACAAGCTCTTGATCAAAAGAATAATAGGCATGCCCGGTGACAAAATAGAGTATATAAACGATTTATTGTATATAAATGGCGAAGCATACGAAGAAACATTTATCAAAGAAGCAAGAAAAAAGCATAAACAACAATATGGCGAAGACAGCCTTTTTACCAATAATTTTTCCATCCTGGAATTGGGAAGTGAAACAGTTCCCGAAAATACAATCTTTGTTCTGGGAGATAACCGGACAAAAAGTGAGGACAGCCGGGCATTTGGCTTTATTTCTTTTGATGATGTCATCGGAACATCTAAATTCCTCTATTGGCCGCTCGATCGTATCGAGATCATAGACTAGAATGATTCGGTGGGCTTCATTTTGAGGTAATTTATTTTGTGAACAAATCGTGTGGCTTTTGATGGAAGTTCTGTTTCCAAAAAATATTGTCTGAACAAATAATAGAGACATTTCAGGATACTTCGGAAGACAGTATGTCCCCATGACCAATTTATGGGGACTTTTGTTATGTACGTG
>JANWJP010000063.1 GCA_025451895.1 Robertmurraya sp. | reverse complement strand
TTAGAAAAAGCATGGAAGAAATCACAGGTATCCGCATCATACTATTTTCTCCACTTCTGAAGGAATGATATCTGAAATTTTTCCCTAACAACGGGATTTCCAAATAGAGCTGCAAAGTATTCCTTGATTCTTAATGAAGCAATTGGTTCAAGATAAGCAACCCTAAATGATTCTAAATTAGAAAGATAAATAAGAACGCTGATGAATCCAACAATAAGCCCATATATTCCCAAGAAAATAGCTAAGATTAAGCTGTAATAACGAAGAACACTTACCGTTCCTACCAATGATTGGTTCACAAGTGTGTAACTTGCCACAGCTGTTAACGCAACAATTACGATCGTAATCGGAGAAGTAAGACCGGCTCTTATTGCCGCATCTCCGATAATAATTCCTCCGACAATGGAAATCGTTTGTCCCAACACAGTCGGCATACGAGTTCCCGCTTCTCTTAACAACTCAAATAAAATAAGGACAATAATTGCTTCAAGGCCAATCGGTAACGGCAATCCTTCACGTGACACAACGGCAGTAGCCAAAAGGACAAATGGCAGTTGATCAATATTGACAGACGACAAAGATATCCAAAATCCCGGGAGAAAGACAGAAACCACTAAGCCTATTAGACGAATAAAACGTCCAAACAGAACAAAATAGTATGGAAAATGAGCATCTTCGGGTGATTTAATCAGTTCAAAAAGAGTGACAGGTCCAATTAACACAGAAGGGGAACCATTAATGATTAAAATAAATCTTCCCTTCATCATACTTTCAATGACAAAGTCCGGACGTGTAGCATAATCGATTAATGGAAATAACGAAAAGGACCGGTCCGAAAGCCATTGTTCCAATTGGCCGCTACTGACAACACTTTCACCTTGAAAATCCACCAGCCTCTTTCTAATTTCCTGAATAATTGATAGATTAGCTTTATCGTGCAAATAAAGAAGCGATACTTTTGTATCACTCAGCGTTCCCAAGGTAAAAGTTTCGCAGTAAAGCTGTTCCGACTTTAGTCGTTTTCGAATCAAAGAAATGTTAACATACATCTCCTCAGTAAAACTATCCTTTGGTCCCTTAATTGAAACTTCGGTATTCGATTCCTGAGGAACTCGTTGAGGTACCTTGCTAATATCAAACACATAAAGAAATGGAGTACCTTCTTGAAAAATAATTAATGAGCCTGAAAATAAAAAATAGAACATTTCCTTCACGCTTTTTATATGGCAGACAGGTGGGAGCTCTTCAGAAAGCCTTCGTGGTTCCTTATTTTTAATACTTAGAAGAATTCGGTTATAATACTTATTTAATTGCGAGCAATCAAGCATACCCCTGCAATAGAAGGCTTGTAACGAACTGTCTTTTTCATTGGGTATAAATTCAATATCGGAATAGGTCTGAAGAAATTTTATCAACTCAGCACAACTTAAATTCCCTTTTGCCAGCAGATGATCTATTTTCATCATGTTCATATGTTGCCTAGTCCTTTCTTCACCGGTAAGCGGCTAATAACAAATAAAACTGACAAAATGAACATCGAACCCAAAAAAGTGACCGGATAAAAGTATTTTCCTATCATGGTCCGAATCCATATATCACTTAACGGAAGTAGAGCTATTAATCCCAAAAACATCGAAAAAACGGCTATAATATGCTTTTCTCTGGAACGGGATTTATGCCCCTTCAACATATCTCCTAGCAAGTAGAGACCTAATGAAACCCTGATGAACGCTCCGCTTAACATCTGAAATGCTGCTAAAAAGTCAACATGAGAAACATATTCTCCCAAGGTAATAAGTCTCCATTGTTCAAAACCTGGGAATCGCATATTCGATGCCACAGATGGGCCGAATGAAGACAAGGCTCCTAATGTGGGACCCATAATGAGCCCGACTAAAATCGTGATTAATAAGAAGATATTAGGAAATGTAAAGGATTTTTTTAAGTGATGGTGAAGCAGCAAAAGAACAAACAAGTCTGCACTTCCCCCCAGAATTGTAACGGTTCCTTTTAGAACAGGAGCATAACCATTAACAAGAACCGGGAACAGATATGAATAATCCTTTTCTTCCATGGTAAAGCAACCAACAAATATCCCATTCAGCCAGACAATTGGCAATAAAATAGCTGAACAATAAACAATAGATTTTAATCCACTGACAGCCGACCAAGTACTAATAATCAAAAAAGGCAGCATCACAGCAAGGAGTGGTGTTCTCGGAAGAAAATAGATACTAATCGATTGAATCAAATCATAGAAGGAAATAGCACTGATTGCTAAAACATAGGCCACAAAGATGAAAATAAAGAATCGGGATATTATGACTCCTGCGTGCGCTTTTATCCAGTCATACAGACAGAGTCTTTGGCTGTTTTTTTTCATAATTAGATTCAGAATAAATCCAAATATAAGCTGACATCCGTATGAAATCAACACACTTACCCAGGCATCCCGTTTTCCGGCTGAAAGTAAATGAGGCATGATAAGCACATGATTTGAAATTCCAATATACAAAATAAGAACAAAAATTAATTGCGTCCGAGAAAACTGCATGAAAACCACCTTTTTTCTGAATCTTACATTATTAGTATCTACTTTAATTTCCATTTTATTATTAATACATCCGGGTGGGTTTTGGGGACAGGCTCCAAAACCCATTTGGGTAAGGGGGAATCTCCCATAAAACCTGCTCAAACTTGCTACAGAGTATACTTCCATTTATGCTTCTGAAACATACTAATAACACCGGTAAAAACATCTTTTGTCCTGTCTATGAGCAACTATTTAAAGATTGGCGGGAAGATCCGAACTTTGTAATGAACAATCCAGCCTATGACGGAGCGGTCACCATTCTGGCCGGAGAAAATTTTGGCTGCGGCTTAAGCCGGGGACACGCACCCTTGGCCCTTATGGATTATGGATTCAAAGCCGTCATTGCGCCGTCTTTTAGCGATATTTTTAAAAATAACTGTTCAAAAGTCGGTCTTCTCACCATAGAAACGCCAATGGAGATTATCCAACAAATCATTGATATGGTTGAAGAAGATCCAGATACAGAAGTAATCATAGATTTAGAAACTTGCCAAGTAAGGGCAAAAGAAATAAATAAAAGTTTTAAAATCGATGATTTTACCCGGCAAATATTCTTAAAAGGACTGACAGATATAGAATTAAGCCTTCTATATGAAGATGATATTGAAAAATACGAACAAACACGCTATTCATTCTATCCGAAAATCAGTCAGTAGCTAAAAAGACTGATGTACATGACGTTGCCGCCAAACACACATCATGCACATCAGAACCGTACGGAACATCCCAAGACAAATATAATTTTGCTTCAATAACAAAAAACATCAATCTGTTTTATATCCATCATCGAGCTAGTCGACCATACTTCAACTTTACTGGCTAATTTCATTGTTTAACTGGCAATTTTTTTATTTTTACTGGCGAATTTGCGAATTTACTGGCGAAACGCACCAAAATACTGGCGAAAATTTCATTTTTCTGGGGAGACCGGCAATCCGGGCCAAAAGCTACCTCCTCACCGGCATCAACAAACTACAAAAAGGGCAGTTCTAAGCCATTACACCTGACTTTGAACTGCCCTCATTTCTTAATCTCTTACACTTTATTCCGATAAAAAGATTTTCCGTATTACATCTAATTCCACTTTAACATATCCAAATCTTTCCCTTTAATCTTTCATTACTGCGACTTCCTTCGCACCCTCACTCATTGAGCAACAAGTTATTGGACCTTTTGGATCAAGGGGTCAGGTTCCATGACCCAAAATCTTAAACAGTGAACCGGAGCCCTTATTACACTCATCAGTTCAGGAACCCGGCCTCATTAGACCAATATACCGCAGGCGAAGTGGGACAAAACACCTGTCCCCCCGTCCCTATTTCAAGAGTCTCAGGCCGTTCAGTGTGACGAGGAGGGTGGCTCCCATGTCGGCGAGGATGGCGATCCAGAGGGTGAGCCAGCCCGGGACGACTAACAGCAGTGCCGCCAGTTTGATGCCGATCGCAAAGGTGATGTTGGCCTTGATAATATTTAATGCTTTCCGGCTGAGGCTGACAGTGAACGGCAATTTGCTTAAATCATCACCCATTAATGCGACATCGGCCGTTTCGATCGCCGTATCCGTTCCGGCACCGCCCATGGCAATTCCGACTGTAGAGGCAGCCAGTGCAGGGGAATCGTTAATTCCGTCCCCAACCATTCCGACCTTGCCGTACTCCGCCCTCAACCTTTTAATATCATCCAATTTATCCTGCGGCATAAGCTCAGCCCGGACTTCCTTTACTCCCAACTGATTGCCGATCGCATTGGCCGTCGCCTGATTATCGCCGGTGAGCATAATCGTCTTTTTGATTCCGAGTTGATGCAGCTTCCGAATGACCTCTTTACTAGATTCACGAATTTCATCAGCGACAGCAACAATCGCGAGAGCCTCACGAGCTGTGCCGAACACCATCACCGTTTTTCCTTCATTTTGCAGAACTGCAGTTTCCTCTTTCAAACGTCCTTCAAAACCTGCTCCAAGCAATTCCTTGAAGAGCTTCGGATTGCCAATGTAATAGTCTTTGCCATTTATTTTCCCTTTAAGCCCCTTCCCTGTCAACGAAGTAAAAGCGTCAACGGCAATTTCTGCAAAAGAAATGTTTTCCCGGTTCGCCTTTTTTACAATCGCCGAAGCCAGAGGATGCCGGGAACGGTGCTCCAATGCCGTAATCATTGCGAAAACTTCATCTTTGGAAAACTCGTCATTCAGCACTTTGTAATCTGTCACCACCGGGACTCCCTTAGTCAAGGTTCCGGTTTTATCAAAAGCAATAGCTTTCAGGGTACCTATTTCCTCCAAATACACGCCGCCTTTAACAAGAACACCGTTTTTCGCTGCTTTACCAATTGCCGTAACGATCGCAACCGGAGTAGATATCACCAAAGCACAAGGACAGCCGACAACTAAAACGGCCAGCCCCTGGTAAACCCAAGTCCCCCAATCGCCTCCGAAAAACAGCGGCGGGACAATGGCCACCAGTGCGGCAATCACCATAATCACCGGCGTATAATACTTGGCAAACTTATCAATAAAGGCTTGCGCCGGTGCCCGCTCTCCCTGCGCCTCTTCAACGAGATGAATAATCTTCGCAATCGTTGTGTCCTCAACAAGCTTCGTGACCCTGACTTCGAGCAATCCCTCTTCATTTAACGTCCCCGCAAAAACCTCTTCGCCGACAGTCTTCGCAACCGGAACCGACTCTCCTGTAATCGCGGCTTGGTTCACTGATGAAGTTCCACTGACCACAACACCGTCCATGGCAATTTTTTGTCCGGGCTTGACGATCATAATGTCACCAATCTGAATTTCGTCCACAGAAATGAACATCTCATGGCCGTTCCGGCGCACAAGCGCTTCATTGGGTGCAATATCCATCAAGGAACGAATCGATTGTCTCGCTTTATCCATCGAATAGCGTTCAAGTGCTTCGCTGATGGCAAAAAGAATGACAACAACCGCGCCTTCTGCCCATTCCCCAATGAGCGCAGCGCCGATGATCGCCACTGTCATGAGTGTTTTCATGTCAAAATCAAACTTCAGCAGGTTTTGAAAACCAACCTTAAACAGGGAATAGCCTCCAATCACAATGGCAGACATAAATAATAGAACTGTTACAAGATTATCTTCGCCGTTCACAAAATACGAAGTATAACCGAGCACAATTAACAATGAAGCAAACAATAACGTACTGTGTTTTTTGTAAAAAGGCTCTTTCTCCTCAGAATTTGCCTTAGCTTCAAGAATATTTTTTACGGTTTGACCGCCCAATTTTTCCGGAATAACTTTTAAGTTTTCAAAGGCACCCGCTTTTTCCAATTCATCTATCGTTGCATTTCCGTAGACTGCCATTTTCGAAGTTGCAAAATTAACATGAGCATCTTGGACTCCCGGAAGTTCCTTAACATTCCTCTCAAATTTTCCCGCACAATTGACACAGGACAATCCCTCGACCCGGTAAATATTCGGTTCCGGGTGATTTTCCCGGAGCACCTGAAAAGAAGTCTGACGCATCGGTCTTTCCGGTTCCACCTTCAGATTCTCGAAAGCACCTGCCTTTTCCAATTCCTCAATGGTTGCATCCCCGTAAACAGTTATTTTTGATGTTCCAAAATTGACCTTGGCATCGTGAACACCGGGAATATTCTTTACATTCCGCTCGAACTTTCCCGCACAATTCGCGCAGGAGAACCCCTGCACACGGTAAACCTTTTTCTCTAATGACTTAGCGGCTTCATTCAACTTTCATTCCCTCTTTCTGATGTTCAAATGCCATGTCAATCAACAGTTTTACATGCTCATCATCCAATGAATAAAAAACTAATTTTCCATCTTTACGGTATTTGGCCAGACCCAAATTTCTCAATAATCTTAAATGATGGGATGCGGTCGCCGTTGTGGCACCGACAATATTGGCCACATCGCAAACACAAAGCTCTTCTTCCACTGACAGGGCATAAGCGATTTTTACCCTCGTCTCATCTGACAGTGCCTTGAAAAGTTTAGCCACTTCCGCAGGATTTTGGTCGGCAAGTTTCTGTTTTACCCGCGCAACTTTATCTTCATCGATACACGTAATTTCACAAATATCGTCCGTCATCG
>JANWJP010000062.1 GCA_025451895.1 Robertmurraya sp. | reverse complement strand
GCATATTCCTTTCCGTTGCGGAAAATATCAGTGATTGCCTCATCCGGCTTGACATCAGGCTTCAACACATAGCCCCGGAGGGTTTTTGTCCAATATCGGGGGTTAAAACGGGACTGGCTGAATACATTGAATTCTGCATTTGCCTTTGAAAGCAAGTCTGCCGCGCGGATGATATTTTCCCTGAGAAACAAATCATAGGCCAGTTCCTTAAAGGAATGGTAATAATAATGCTCTCTGTTTCTGTTCATAACAGCAAAAATTTCTTTTCCTTTATCAGTAAGGTTTGGCGGTTCTTTCTGCAAAAGAGCCCCCATCATAATTATCATTCTTCACTACACTCCAAAGTATCTTTTATTACATCCTATGCCGGATGGCGTCAAACGTTTTTAAACCTCCTCTTTTATTTTTGAAATTTCAGGAGTCTTTGTCCTTCCCGGACAAGACAGCGCATAAGATAGAAAAGCAGGAATTGCCGGGAGGTTAACCATGTTTAATTTATTGGAAAAAGCAATTGTCGGTATGGCTTTTCTCAGATTAATGTCCGGAAGCATTGAAATTATCGCAGCCATTTTCATCTTAAAGTTTAATGATGTTGAGAAAGCATTAATCATCAACAGTTCATTGGCATTAATCGGGCCCTTGGTGCTCATTGCCACGACTACAATCGGCTTATTCGGCATAGCAGACAAGGTTTCTTTTACAAAAATGCTCTGGATTCTATGCGGTGTGGGCTGCATTCTTTACGGTGTGAAAAGTGCCTGAACACAGAAAAGGGACGGACTGCGGCGGGAATTTCCAATATAAATTTCCGTCCGTGTCCTTCCCTTTACGGCTGCGATTGCTTGCCATGCATTATTTTTTCTTATCCGAATCCCCTGTCTCCTCCGCGTCAATCAGTTCATCAACAATTTCTTCAGCCAATCTTCTGTAAAAATTACTCATGCTAATAAACGAAGTGATATACAACAGCTTTTGCAGGTAATCACCGTTTTTGTTCGGAAACTTCTCAATTTCTTCATTTGCTGCATTCATCCTTTCTTCCACTTCACCGGTAAAAAACTGAACATTTTTCTCCATCGTATTCAAGTAGCTTTGATAAAAAGCTTCCAAATCGATTGTTCCCTGCAAAATTCTGTGATTCAGTTCTTGCAGCGTTGCTTTTATATCGTTTAATGTCAACCCGCTTTTTAATTGGTAAATCAAACTGATTAATATAATATGCTCCTTCGAATATTTCTTGTTTTTAATAGGAAAAAATATTTTTGCTTTTGCATAATTGTTTATCATTGTTTTTGTCAAAACTTTATCATCTTCATTTCTTTGAAAGGAACTGTATGTTTTGTCAAACAATTGGATGACCTGATCAATGTACAGGTCAATATCAGGTATTTCTTCTAGGGTAATCTGCCTGTCAATGCCAATTTCCTTTATCATTTTTTTTATTTCTTCCATCATCATCCCTCACATATAACCTTCTCTTGAATATCGTTGCGAAATTGCAATGTTCTTGAAAAAGAACAGAATAGGCAACTTAACAAAAAAGTAACCGTACCAATTTGATTGTACACAAAATTACTTCAAAGATAAATATTGACTATTTGCTGTAATACGATTATCATTATATGTAGTTTTAAATACTACTTATTGCAAGGGGGATATTAATGAAATTAGTTCGCGAACCTATAAACGGTTTTACTCATCTGGCCGGAGCTCTGCTGTCTTTTGCAGGTCTGCTTGCAATGGTCATCAAAGCGTCAATCAGTTCCGGTTCACAGTTGGTGATTACATCCGTCATTATTTTTGGGATAAGCATGATTCTTTTGTATGCTGCCTCAGCAACCTATCATATGGTTATCGCAAAAGACAGGGTGATAGCATTTTTGCGAAGGCTGGATCATGCCATGATCTTTATATTAATTGCCGGGACTTATACACCGTTTTGCTTAATCAGTTTAAAGGGGTTTACCGGCTGGGTGTTGTTTTCCATCGTTGCTCTCGTTGCCTTAATCGGTGTCTTGTTTAAAATGATATGGTTTAATGCGCCGAGATGGCTGTCCACAATCATATACATTGCCCTCGGCTGGGTGGTCATTATTGTTGTAAAGCCTCTTGCAGCCGCAATCAGCGTGAACGGATTGTTCTTATTGGTTCTCGGGGGCATTTTTTATACAATCGGCGGAATCATTTACGCTGCAAAGCCAAAATTTCTCGAGTTTAAACATTTCGGCTACCACGAAATCTTTCATATTTTTATTATGCTCGGAACTGCGGCCCACTTTTTCAGCGTCTATTTATACGTTATTTAAGACCCGGCCCGGATGGAGCAGGGAAAGAAAATAGAAAAAGGTCTTCCTGAAGAAGACCTTTTTCTATGACAGGGGCCTGTCCCCTTTGATCATCAATAATTTTTCTTTTAATGCATTCTCCATTTGAGCCAATTCATACTCCGCCTGCCGTCGCTTATTGCGGCCCTCCTCCTGAATCCGCATGGTTTCCTCAAGAGTGCTGATTAAATTCTCCTGAACCTTCTTCAATGTTTCAATATCAACCAGTCCGCGCTCATTTTCTTTAGCCGTTTCAATGGTATTTGCCTTGAGCATTTCCGCATTTTTTAACAACAGCTCATTTGTTGTTTTTGAAACCTGCTTTTGAGCTTCAACTGCATGGCGCTGTCTGATTAAAGCAAGGGCAATGGCAATTTGATTTTTCCACAATGGGATGGCGGTCAAAATAGATGATTGGATTTTTTCCACGAGCGCCTGGTTTGTATTTTGGATTAGGCGGATCTGGGGCGCACTTTGAATTGTGATTTCCCTGCTTAATTTCAAATCATGTAGACGTTTGTCCAGACGGTCTGCAAATTGCAGCATATCGTTTACTTCCTGAAATTTCATTTGATCCTGAGACTGTTCAGCTTCCCTTTTCATCGCAGGAATGATTTTCTGCTGCAATTCCTCGAGTTTCAATTCTCCGGCAGCGATATAAATATTTAAAGCATGAAAATAATCCTTATTATGCTCATAAAGTTTATCCAGGTACTGAATATCGCTGACAAGAGCATTTTTGCTCCTTTCCAGCTGCACAGTAATCCGGTCAATTTGCGCACTTGTTTTTTGATATTTCGAAAGTATTTCCTGAATAGAACCGGAAAACCTGCCAAATAATCTGGCAAAAAAAGACTGTTTTTCCGGTTTAAGTTCTTCGGGATTAATCTCATTCAGTTTCTTCATTAAATTATTGATAATATCTCCCACTTCACCAAGATCCTTTTTTTGCACATGCTCGAGCATCGTGTGGGAAAAGGTTGTCAGCTTTGCCTGTGCCTGCGCACCATATGCCAACATGGCCTGATGATTTTTCGGATCAATTTGTTTGGCCAACTGATAAGCCTTTTGTCTGTTCTCTTCCGGAATGACATCTATCAAACGGACAGGTTTCTGCTGTTCATTTTGCAAAGGTTCTTTTTTCACAAGCACTTCCTCGCCAAAGGGATTAGCAAGGAGATCGTCAATCGTGCTTACTTCCAAAATATTTTCATTACGGTCTTTTTCCTTCATTTTAATCTCCTGCTTTCATCATCAAATCTGGATTGATTAAGTTTTTTTATATTATGCTTCGCTATATCCAATTCAAAATTTAACTGGTCCATGTCATTGGAAAGAATTTGATCAAGATCTTTTTCAATCGATTTTTTCAATTCCTCAAGCAGCCAGCGCGTTTCTGAAAGAGACCGTTCCAATTCACTGTTTCTGGTCGGCTGTGCGGAAAGAAACGCATATTTTTCCGAGAGTTCGACCAAAGAATCCAAATGATAATAGAAAAACTTTTCTCCCAGATAAAAACGCTTTGGCTCTTTTTTTGTGATTTTGTATATCTTTCTCGTCAGTCTTGTTATTTCTATAGTCTGCTTTAATTGCGGCAAAGAATGAATGGAGAAAAGGGCTTTATTGAGACGTTTCAGCTTTGCCTGTGCTTCCTCAAGATTCTCGCGGATAAATTTATATTCTTTCCTTGTTAAACCGTGCTTTTTCAAAAAGCGATATGTCGTAATCCCTTTAACTGTATAAAATGTCATTCCGCCTCCAAGAAGCGCAAACAGATTAGACATCAAAAATGTTTGATCAAACCCGAAAAAGCTGATCAGCCAAACAAGGCCAGCTGCCGGAATGGCAATCGCCGTGCGGACCAAAAATGCCGGTCAAGGATTCATCCTCATCTACTCCTGACTGTTTTCCTTTATATTCATACGGAAAATTTTCTTTAAAGTTTCAACTTTCATTTCAAAAGAATAATTTTTCCACCATTAGATTAATTTTATCATAGCAAATTCTGCTGCTCTATTACTATAGACTGCAATTGTATATCTTGTTCAGACTTAAGACCGAGACACCGGCAGAACCTGATTGCCGGTCGTCCGATGGTTCCCTGGAAAAGTACAGGCATAAGGAAATGCTGACATTTTTTTGCCGGCTTTTTTCGAAAAATTTGCTGTTTATCTCTGAAAACAAAACTTTTCATTTCCGCATGAATGATAAAAGAACTGTTGCACACTGCTCCCAGGTATGTTCACCGTCTTATACTTTGAATTTCCGGTCTCTCTTCCCGCAAAACAATATCGCGGCTTTCTTCTCTGCCGGAATTTCTCCCGGTTGCTCCGGAAACGGGAAATTATCTTTCCGAAGATTTTATCCGTTCTGCCCTATCCCTTCCCCTGATAACTATAAAGGCACTCCCCGTCAGCAGGAAGTGCCTTTACTGTTCATCATGCGAATTGTTTTACATACTTTTTTGCCAATTGTGCGGCAATAATATTTTTCTGAATTTCTGAAGTTCCTTCATATATTCTTGTGATGCGGGCGTCGCGGTAGAAGCGTTCTATCGGGTATTCTGAAATATATCCTAAACCTCCATGAATTTGCACCGCTTTATCAGCAACGCGATTATATGTTTCAGAGCCGAGCAATTTTACCATTGCGGCTTCCTTGATAACATTCATCTTCTGGTCAACCATCCAGGCTATCCGGTATGTCATGGAGCGAAGGGCTTCAATTTCAAGAGCCATTTCCGCCAAATAATGCTGGATGATCTGCTGCTCAAATATCGGTTTGCCGAATTGAATGCGTGTGTGAGCATACTCAAGAGACATTTCCAGCAACTTATCACTGGAGCCCAAATTGCGTGCTGCCATCCCTGCACGGCCGTTGGCAAGAATTTTAAGGGCATTTACATAGCCTTGTCCTTCTTCACCGAGAACATTTTCAGCAGGAACCTCACAATCCTCAAAAAAGATTTCCGCCGAGTGGGATCCGCGAAGCCCCATCTTTTTCTCCGTCTTGCCAATAATAAATCCGGGAGTATCTCTTTCAACGATGAATGAAGTAATTCCTTTAGGGCCTTTGGACGGATCTGTTACAGCCATTACCGTAAAAATATCGGCAATTGGCGCATTTGTAATATAATGTTTGCTGCCGTTAAGAATATATTTATCTCCTTTCTTAACCGCAGTGGTTTTCAAATTTGACGCATCTGAACCTGCATCAGGTTCCGTTAAGGCAAAAGCCCCAATCCGGTCTCCTGTCGCCATATCAGGCAAATATTTCCGCTTTTGCTCTTCATTACCCATTTCTACAATGCCGACGCCGCCAATTCCGGTATGACCGCCGATGACTGTTGTAAAGCCATTGTGAGTCCTGCCGAGTTCCTCAAGGATCGCTGCTTTTCCGACCATGCTCAGTCCCAATCCGCCGTACTCTTCAGGTACGCTCAATCCAAACAGGCCGATTTCCTTTGCTTTTTTCATGATGCCGGCGGGAATTTCATTGTTTACTTCAATCAGCATTGCCTGCGGTTCGACCTCATTTTCTATAAAATCTCTAATCCCCGCCTTTAAATCTTTTATATCTTCAGATAATTCAAAATTCATTTCACCCATCCCTTTCACTTTTATGCTCATTTTCAGATTTTTCAGAAATTCGCAGGAAGAGTGCTCCCTCCCCGCCTGCCGTCATTCTGAATCAAACCATTGTTAAACCGCCGTTAACAGACAGTGTCTGTCCTGTAATATAGTCGGCATCCGCGGAAGCTAAGAACGCAACAGCCCCGGCTATATCTTCAGGCTTGGCTAACCTTCTGAAAGGAATGGCTCTCTCAAGCGCTGCAGCGATGCCCTGATTATAAGAACCAATTTCCTGGAATAACGGAGTATCGCTCGGACCCGGCGCTATACAATTCACATTCAAACGGTATCTGGCCATTTCCCGGGCCAAAGTCTTAGTAAAAGCAATGACTCCACCTTTGGCTGCACTGTAAACAGCTTCACCGCTCGAACCGACTCTTCCGGAGTCAGAAGCAATATTGATGACTTTACCGTAACCATTTTCAATCATGATAGGGAGTATTGCTTTACAAGTATGAACTTGTCCCATTAAATTGATATCAATAATGGTTTTCCATGTGCTCGGAGTGCTCTGTAAAAACGGCTCAATCTTATCCCAACCGGCATTGTTGACAAGCACATCTATTTTTCCATATTCCGCCACTGCTTGTTCAACAGCTTTCTCTACATTTTCCAGACTTGTGACATCGCAATATACGGCGATTGCTTCTCCACCTTCTTCCCGGATTAAAGATACTGTTTTCTCTGCATTTTCCAGGTTTTTATCAGTTACTACGATTCTCATCCCTCTTGAAGACAACTTTCTTGCAATCTCTCTGCCGATTCCTCTGCCCGCTCCTGTAATAAATGCCACTTGTTTACCCATTCTATTTCCCTCCGATATAAAATAAAAATTAATTGGTTTCGACACTAATTTTTTCTTTTATTATTTCTCTTAATCTGTATTTCTGAATTTTTCCGCTTGGCGTCCGCGGAAACTCGTCCACTATTTCCACATGTTCCGGCCAGTACTGCTTAGCTATTCCCTTTTCTTGTAAGAACCTTTGCATGGACTCAAGAGTCAACGGTATTCTTCCTTCTTTCATACTGATAAAAGCACATGCTTTTTCCTGAAGTCTCGGATCAGGCATCCCGACAATTTGCACAATGGCAACATCCGGATGCTCATATAAAACATTCTCAACATAGGCAACAGGGATGTTTTCGCCGCCGCGAATAATAATGTCCTTATTCCGTCCGGAAATTCTGATATAGCCGTCCTCGTCCATAATGGCACGATCCCCTGTTACAAACCAGTCATCTTTATATTCTGATAAAGTCCCTTCGATTTGCTTTAAGTAACCGACAAACAAAGCCGGCCCCTTACAGAGCAAATCTCCTTCCACATTCGGCGGGCATTCTTCCCCGTCGAAATCAACCACCTTCAATTCCATCCCCGGGAACGGGCAGCCGTCAGTGTTGACTAATTTATCCTCAGAATCATCTAACTTTGTTAAAGTTACCAGTCCGTTTTCGGTTTGACCCCATCCGGAGAGAATTTTGAAACTAAATCTCTCAGAAGCTTCTTTTACCAGCGGTCTCGGAATTGGGGCCCCTAAGGCAACAAATATCCTTAAAGAGCTGATATCATAGTTTTCAATCCCTTCAAGACGGATGGTATCCTGCAAGAATGGGGTTGCTCCCGCTGTATAGGTGATTCTTTCCTTATCTATTAACTTAACAAACTCCAGCGGATTCCAGACGTCCTGATAGACAGCAGTGCCTCCGTAATGAGCAGGAAGGCGGACTCCATACCCGAAACCGGTCTGATGGGCAAAAGTTGAAGCCATAAACATGACATCCTCCGGGGTCAAGCGGAGTCTGTCAATCCAATAGTTTGCCGAAACACATAATGTATTGTGAGTGTGCATAACACCCTTCGGTCTTCCTGTCGTGCCGGAAGTAAAAATAATCTCTGTTACCTCATTCGGATCATGCTGTATTTTATCTAAAACAGAAGGATCCCTTTTCTCCTCCCACGGAATATCAAGCAAATCAGAAAAAGATCTCATACCGTCAGGAATATTTTCCCCGATAACAAAAATATGCTCCATCGAAGGCCATTGCTCACGCAGCTTCAGGACCATTTCCGGATAATTGAATCCGCGGAATTCATCAGGAATGACAAGCATTTTTGATTCAACAAGCCCCACCATGTAACTGATTTCCCGTTCCCGGTAAATTGGGATGAGCGGGTTGCAGACTGCTCCTATTCTTGTGACTGCATAATGAAGAATGACAAATTCATTCCAGTTGGGCAATTGAAATGAAATCACGTCACCTTTGCCAAAACCTAATTCAAGCAGCCCCAATGCAACGCGATCGACCATCTTGCTCAATTCGCTGTACGTATAACGGCTCTTTTTATCAATAATAGCCGGTTTATCAGGAAATTTTTCCGTTGATTCCTTTAAGTAATCCAAAATTGTCCGATTCGGCCAGACGGTTTGATACTTTTCGATATATTCTTTATTCAAAATAGTTTCCATATTTCCAAGTTCCTTTCAGATAAAATTATTTTCTAAAGGCTCTGAAATTTACCGGTCTTTTCTCTAAAAACGCATTCCTGCCTTCCTCTGATTCCGGGGTGTTGTAAAACATAGCCAGGCTTCCCATTGCAAGTTGTGAAATTCCTTGAATATTCGCACTATCCGCATTAAATGAATACTTTAACATTTTGATTGCCGTCGGACTTTTTTCAACAATCTTTTGCGCCCATTCCATAGCAGCATCCTGAAGTTCCGCCAAAGGTACAATTTTATTGACAAGCCCCAATTCTTTACCTTCTTCAGCTGTATATTGCTCGCATAAATACCAAATTTCACGGGCTTTCTTTTCACCAACCACCCTTGCTAAATAGGCAGACCCATATCCTGCATCATAGCTTCCGACTTTTGGACCCGTTTGCCCGAATTTTGCCGTGTCGGCAGCAATCGTTAAATCGCAAATAACATGAAGAACATGCCCGCCGCCAATCGCATATCCGTTCACAGCAGCAATAACAGGTTTGGGAATGTTGCGAATTGTTTGGTGAAGATGTTCAATTTCTAAGCCAATTCCCATTCCCAATCCGCCATTATAGTCGTATCCGCCTTCATCACCTTTTTCTTTCTGATCCCCGCCAACACAAAATGCTTTTTCACCTGCTCCTGTTAAAATAACGGCGCCAATTTCGTTGTCATCCCAAGCATTGCGGAATGCCCAAATCAATTCCTTTATCGTTCTTCCGCGAAATGCATTATATACTTGCGGACGATTAATTGTAATTCTTGCAACACCGTCAATCTTTTCATATAACACATCTTGTAATTCAATATTTCTTTCCAAAACTGATTCCATCAGTACCCCTCCGTTAAAGTATTTTTACAATCGTCTTCCCTTTTATCACTTCAACAGCCTGTTCATTCATACAGCAAACTCTTAAAATCAGCCATTCTTTTTCTTCATTGATATCGATGATTTCCACTTGCGCGGTAATCATTTCACTGACAGTTACCGGCTCCATAAACACCATTTCCTTTTGAACCAGAACATATGGTTCATGGAGCAACAACTTGCTGCTGATTGCTTCCATTATTAACCCTTCCCCTATAATTCCGGGTACTATCGGTTTTCCAAGGTCAAACAGGGAAATATCCTGATGGTACACTTCATTAAAATCCCCTGTAAGCATATTCCATTGCCTCACATGTTCGTTCGTAAAGACACGCTGAATTTGGACAATTTGACCGATGAAAAGGCAATCCGGCTTTTCCATGAAATTTTCCCCTAATCCTGATTAGCAGGAACGATATTCTTTTCCGATGATTTCTTTTGCAATAACAATTTGGTTCGCCTGGGCGGTTCCATCTCCTATTTCCAGGCCAATAACATCACGCAATCTTTGTTCATGGGGCATTTCTTTCGTATAGGCGTAATGGCCGTTCAAAAGAATGCACTCATGAATGGCTTCCTGACTGTATTTTGGTCCGAGCCATTTTACAGATGAGGCTTCCTTTGAATGCTTTAATCCTTGATCGCGCAGCCACAAACCTCTGTAAGCCTGCCATTTGACAAGTTCCAATTGCGTATAATGGGTTACAAGCGAAAACGAAACGGCTTGATAAGTAGCAAGCGGTTTTCCAAACGAATGTCTCATTTTTACATGTTCAATTGTTTCATCGATACTCTGCGACGCTGCACCGATGCACTGCAAGCCAATTAACAGACGGCTCAAATCAAAACCGTTCATAACCGTGGCAAACCCTTTATTTTCTGTGCCAATTAAATATTCCTCCGGCACCTCTACATCATTAAAATAGACAGATCCCCTGCTGATTGCGATATTGCCCAAGTCTTCATAACCTGAACATTCAACACCCGGTAAATCTGCAGGAATCAAAAATGCACTGACTCCCCTATTTCCCAGCTCCGGAGCCGTTTTTGCAAAAACAACAAAGGCATCGGCAACTGTCGCCACACTTATTCCCGACTTCTCCCCGTTAAGGATATATTTGTTGCCTTTATGTACTGCCGTCGATTTAATTCCGCCGGCATCTGTTCCTGCTGCGGGTTCCGTTAATGCAATCCCAAAAACCTTCTCTCCATTTGCCAGATGCGGCAGCCACTCCTGTTTGATTTCCCCACTGGCATGATTAGTCAGGATTTCAGCAATTAGCGCATTAAGCATCACAGCATAGGTTAAATTAAAATCCCCCCTTCCGATTTCTTCCGCTGCAATCCCGGTTGTCACACAGTCTGCACCGCTCCCGCCGTATTCAACGGGAACACGAAGTCCGTTGACTCCAAGTCCGGCAAGTTTTTTCCAAAGATGCTTCGGGAACACTTTTTCCCTGTCCCATTTTGTGTAGTTGGGAAGCAACTCTTCCCTGGCAAAGTCCTTTAACATTTTGCGAAAATATTCCTGTTCTTCACTAAAAGAAAAATTAATCATGATTGTCCCTCCTTGCCCATATATCTTGCAAGAATCGTGCCAATTTCAGGAAATACATTTTTCGAAGTTTTTTTGGATTTTATTTCTCATTTTTTAGAAATTTAGCAGTTTTGCGAAACAGGTTTGCGAAAATAGTCTTTAATCCTACAATCAAAATGATTTTCATCACTAAATAAACAATCCCGAAAACAAAAACCTGCGTTTGCCCGCCATCCGCTCCGGAATCCTAATTCGGATTTGTTTTGTTCACTGACTCGCAATCACTGTCAGAAAAATGACAGAAAGCAAAAAAACACACTTGCGTGTGTGTAAAAAATTACTTTAGATTATACTTGGCTATTTTCCGATAAAGACTTGCAATATGTATCTTTAAAATCTGAGCTGCAGCCGATCGGTCGCCGTTTGTTTCCGCCAAAGCATTTTTAATTGCCGTAATTTCAGCTCTCTTTACAGCTTCATCAAGGGATTCCAAAGGGAGAGGTCCGGCTCCGGATTCCGCACATACAACTGAAGGATATGAGAAGGTAACAGCTTTTAATGTCAGCGTATTTCCTTCAACAATATTCATTCCCCGTTCAATTGCAGCTTTTAATTCTCTGACATTTCCGGGCCAGTCATAGGAAAGCATCCATTTCTGAAGATCAGTTTCAATATGTTGAATGTCCTTGCCGAGTTTTCTATTAAACTCATTAATAAAATGCCGGGCAAGAGGAAGAATATCTTCACGCCGTTCCCGCAGTGAAGGAATTCTTAAATCGAATACATATAATCTGTAATATAAATCCTGCCTGAATTTCCCTTCTTTTACTAATGTCTTTAAATCACGGTTTGTGGCGGCAATAATGCGGATATCAATATTTTTTGTTACTGTCCCGCCCAGACGTTCGACTTCCCTTTCCTGTAACACCCTAAGCAGTTTGCCCTGCATCTGAAAAGGAAGCTCTGATATTTCATCGAGAAACAGTGTGCCATTTTGGGCAAGTTCAATTTTCCCCGGCTTGCCTTCTTTTTTCGCCCCGCTAAAAGCACCGCCCTCATAGCCAAAAACTTCTGACTCAAATAACTCATCCGGAATTGCCGCACAATTTATGGCAATAAACGGATGATTTTTTCTGGAACTGAACTTATGAATTGCCTGGGCGAACAGTTCCTTGCCCGTACCGCTTTCCCCTGTCAGGAGAACGGTTGAATTACTGGAAGCTATTCTGGCGGCAAGCTCTTTTATGTACTCCATTGTTTTGTCTGCTGTAACAATTTCATCAAAACTATAAAGATTATGAGCGGATTTTTTACTTTTCCTCTTTGCCCGTTCCATAAAATTAATAAATGACGTCAGTTCCTGAAAATCGGTATCATCTTGCCTGAGAATGACACGATAGATTTTTTCATTTTCAGTCACATCAACCCTCAGCAGGCAAGCATATCCCCTTATGGAAGAAAAGATGACCCTTTTTTGGGTTGTTCCGAACCCCAGGAGTTTCGATACCGGAAGTCCGATCCACTCTTCCCTTTTTATTGAGAAATTTTCACAAAATTCCCTGCTTATATCGGTCAACCTTCCTGAAAAATCAACGCTTATCGAGCCCCAATCCATTCCTCCCGCAATAAGATCCATTGTTTTTTCCATTTGATTCACCCATCCGCATTCTTAATGCTTAAAATAAACTTCATAAAAATCATTATCACCTGAACTTCTATATAAGCATAATGACTACCTGACCTTTAATAACCTCACATCGAAATTGATTAAAACAGGTTACTTTTTGTGTAATCCAATTTCTTTGATAATTAATATCAACGATTTCCAACTCAGCGGTAATCTCGTCACCTATATGTACAGGATGAGAAAAAATTAATTCTTTTTGCAGCAAAACACAGGGGCCTCCGGGCAATTCATCGCTGATCACCTGATTAATTAAACCTTCTGCCAATATCCCCGGTACAACTGGACGGTCATAATGCCTTCTCCAAGTTTCTGTATCCGGGTGATAGACATCATTATAATCTTTTGTCAATTCATTGTATTTTTTTACATCTTCAACGGTAAAACTCCTTTGCAATCGTGCTATTTGACCGATAAATAACTTCGAAATAACAGATCTCATAATACTCCTTCCTTTGAATTCCCTTTAATTAACAT
>JANWJP010000061.1 GCA_025451895.1 Robertmurraya sp. | reverse complement strand
GTATTTACTTTCATTTATTTTCGAACAGTTAAAGGTGACAGGCACCGAAAAATCGACAGTGCTGTTTGTCACTGAATAGGAAAAAATGCCGTTTATATGTCAACTATTTGATGATTTTTTGGGTAAAAAGTTATAGTACTTTATTGATATAATATTTGTATAAAATAGAAAATAGAAATAATAGGGCAAGATTTGAGAATTCCCAAGAAAGAAAAATTTTTGGGAGTAAATTTCCGATATGCGATATGGTATTTCGTTCTTTTGATGTCAGAATCAATGAAAATGAAAGGAAAGGTTTGTTAGAGAAGCCGGTTTTCTTATATGCATTTATTTACATATGTCAACTGACGCATTATCCCGATGAACTAATGAGCGGATATGAATCGGGAGGCATTTTTTTATTCGGAACCTTCGCTATACGTACAAACAAGTTTTGTTTTTCTGCTTTCTTCAATACTGCTTTTTCCCGGTTAGCGATGCCCGGATGTTCACAGGATCACCATTTCTTCCCGGACAGCGGCAACCGGCCGGTTCATGAAACGGAGTTTGCGGAACAGGCATTATTTCCGGATAGATATTTTTGTTAACTCTCTATTCTACACAAATAAAGCTGCGTTCCAAGAAGTAACTGTAAAAAGGAGATGTGCATCAGTTAAGGGCAAGTAAAATTCGGCACGCTTCTGCTGACCCGCGGTGTTTTTATTCCTGAGTCTGAAAGGCCATTACAGTGATCAGAGGGGGTGTACTCAAATGTCTGATTTTACGAACGAGTCATTAATAGATATGTATATATTCGAAACAACCGAGAATATTGAACAAATTGAACGGACGATTCTTTCAAGTGAGGAATCGGAGACTTATTCTTCTGAAGCAATCAATGAAATTTTCCGCCATATGCATACCATTAAGGGCTCTTCGGCGGTGATGGAGTTACAGCATATTTCTTCATTAGCTCATTCCATAGAAGACTTATTGTTCTTCATTCGGGAAAATGAAGGAGCCGGTGTAAAACCCGCAGATGTGAATGACCTTGTATTGAGCGGGATTGATTTTATAAAAGTTGAACTGGAAAAAATTAAAAATGGCGTTGAAGCTGACGGAGATGCAGAACAGTTGACCTCCCAAATCAGGAGTTTTATTGAAACACTCAAGCAATCAAAATCTCCCGTCGATATTAACAATGAAATGACCTTTAGGACAGAGGAGAAAAGCACTTTTCCGAAAAAAGACGATGACGCATTCAAAGATTCTCTAAAAAATATTTTTAAAGCAACCGTTTTCTTCAAAGAAGGCTGTGAAATGGAAAATATCCGTGCTTACGGATTGATTAAGCAGCTCCAGGAATTCACAAATGACCTCTATTATTTGCCGAAAAATATCCTTGAAGACAGTGATACAGCAAAAATAATCAGGGAAAAAGGGTTTACGGTTTATCTCAAGACGGACAAATCATATGATGACCTGCACGCTCTCATTTCCCGGATTCTTTTTCTCGAACGCTTGCAGCTGACAGAACTGGAGGATGAAACAGAAATTCATGAGCATTTTTCCGGCCTGAAAGAAAAATGCATAAAATCGCCGGATAAGGACTCCCATCACCAGCAGGGACAGGCAATGATTAGTGTCAGTATGTCAAGGCTTGATAAACTGATGGATTTAGTAGGGGAGATCGTGATTGCTGAAGCTATGGTCACTCAGAATCCGGAAGTAAAAAGGCTGGGTCTGGAGAGTTTTGATAAAGCCGCAGGACATCTCCATAAAATTATTTCGGAGCTTCAGGACTTGGTGATGTCCATCAGGATGGTGCCTATCGCCAACACTTTCCATATCATGCACAGAGTTATCAGAGATATGAGCAGAAAACTGGGTAAGGAAATTAAACTCCAAATAATTGGAGAAGATACAGAGGTGGATAAAAATATAGTTGAGCATATTACCGATCCTTTGCTTCATCTTGTCCGCAACGCGGTTGACCATGGAATAGAAGAAGCATCGGAACGGCTTGCAAAAAATAAGTCCGGGACCGGGTCAATAACACTGGAGGCAAAAAACGCAGGGAATGATGTCTGGATTATGGTAAAAGATGACGGCCGGGGACTTCATAAAGAAAAGATCATGATGAAAGCAATGGAGAAAGGTATTCTTGCCAAGCCTCCGGAGGAAATGACCGATCAAGAAATCTATCAGCTGATTTTTTCACCGGGATTTTCTACTAACAGTCAAATTTCAGAGTATTCGGGCAGAGGTGTCGGGCTGGATGTCGTTGTAAAAAAAATCGAGGCGATCGGCGGTTCTGTCATGGTTGACAGTGAAGAGGATAAAGGAACAACTGTGACCCTGAAAATTCCGCTTACACTTGCCATCGTGGAAGGAATGAACATTCTTGTCGGGAACAACCGGTATACTATTCCGATTGCAGCCATTCAAGAATCGTTTAAGGCGGAGGAACATGAATTAATTTGTGATCCGGGCGGAAATGAAATGATCCTCGTTCGCGGCAAACTATATCCTATAATCCGGCTCCATGAGTGTTTTTCAGTAAAGACGGATATTACGGATATACGGGATGGAATTCTGTTGATGGTAGAACAGGACCAGAAGGCAGCCTGTCTTTTTGCCGATCAATTGCTTGGCCAGCAGGATGTTGTTGTTAAACCGCTTCCGGTTTATATAAAAAATCTCGTCAATGTACGGGGGCTCTCCGGTTGTACATTACTTGGCGACGGAAGCATCAGTTTAATTTTAAACATAACCGGACTGATTGAAATGAGTCAAATCGGCGCTCATTTTTGCCAAACATTCAGCAACCGCACGCCGTGACATCTTAACTGTTACTATTGCATAAGCGCATGGAGCTTTAAAGTATTTGCGGCTTTCCTGCGGGCAGGCATGACGCAGGACGATAATTTTCATAATGGAACAGGAGTGATGAGTATGGCTGAAGAGGTATTGTTGGAAATGCAGGAGGAAGATACCCTTAAGGACCGGTTTCTCACTTTTGAAATTTCCGGGGAATCATTTGGGATTGAAATAAAATATGTGACAGAAATCATTGGACTCCAGCCGATTACAGAAGTTCCCGAGCTCCCGGACTATATTAGGGGAATCATTAATTTGCGGGGAAAGATCATTCCTGTGATGGATGTAAGGCTTCGTTTTAAAAAACCGTTCAGGGAATATAATGACCGGACATGTGTCATTGTCATCGATTTTAATGATATATCGATAGGTTTGATTGTTGACAGTGTTTCAGAAGTCCTGACTATTCCGGAAAGTGAGATTGTCCCTCCTCCTGAAATAAACAAAGCGGCCAATAAATATATTAAAGGAATTGGAAAGGCAAGCAACGGGGTAAAGCTTTTGATCGATTGCCACAAGCTTCTTAATGACGATGAAGTTGAAAGCATTTCAAATCTTGAATGAGGTGGTTTTCTATGAATCTCTCAAAAAAGTTGATGGTCAGTCATATTTTTGTTGCCGTTTTGGTGGGACTTATTGGTATTGCCGGGGCATCCATTTCAGGGATACTCATTGAAATAACCCTTCCGGTCGTTGCCAGTTTAGCGGTTATTTTATTAATTGGTTTCATCGCTGCGGCAGTATTGAGTGCCTTCACGGCAAGAAAAATAGGCACTCCGCTGCTGAAGCTGAGTCAGGCAGCAGATCAGGTGGCCTCAGGAAACCTTGATGTTGTACTCGATCAACCGCCAAACGACGAAATTGGAAAACTTATGTTATCCTGTCAAAGAGTAATTGATTATTTGCAAGCACATGCTGACAGCGTAAATAAAATTGCTGCCGGGGAAGAAAATATTGAAATCAAAGCTCATTCCAATCATGATGCCCTTGCTATAGGCTTGAAAAATGTGCAAGGAACATTAAAAAAGATAACTGCCGAACTTAATAACATGTCTTCGGAGCATAATGCGGGAGACATCGATGTCTTTCTTCCTGTGGATGAGTTCCAGGGGGTTTATAAAAAGGTCGCAAGCAGTATAAATGAAATGGTCAAAGGCCATATCGATGTGAAAAAGAAAGCGATGGCCACAGTGGCCGAATTTGCGAAAGGTAACTTTGATGCAGAGCTTGAGCAGTTTCCCGGCAAAAAGGCATTTATTAATGACCATATCGAAGAGCTTCGCCGGAATATTAAACTGTATATTTCTGAAATGAACCGGATGTCTGCCGAGCATGATGCAGGCGATATTGATGTATTTTTGCCTGAGGAAAAATTCTCCGGTGACTTCCGTGTAATGGCTGTGGGAGTCAACAAAATGGTCAAAGGCCATATTGACGTGAAAAAGAAAGCGATGGCGGCAGTGGCCGAGTTTGCGAAAGGTAACTTCGATGCAGAGCTTGAGCAGTTCCCGGGCAAGAAGGCCTTTATCAATGACCATATCGAAGAGCTCCGCCGGAATGTAAAACTGTATATTTCTGAAATGAACCGGATGTCCGCCGAGCATGATGCCGGTGATATCGATGTGTTTTTGCCTGAAGAAAAATTTACCGGTGACTTCCGTGTAATGGCTGAGGGAGTCAACAAAATGGTTAAAGGCCATATTGACGTGAAAAAGAAAGCGATGGCCACGGTGGCTGAATTCGCTAAAGGTAATTTTGATGCGGAACTAGAGCAATTCCCGGGTAAGAAGGCCTTTATCAATGATAATATTGAAGGTCTGCGCAGTAATTTAGTTGACGTAAATCAAGAAATTCATAAGCTGATTAATGCGTCCAAGGCCGGAGAACTAAGTGCAAGGGCAGATATTCATGCTTTTGAAGGTGACTGGGCGGAACTGATGGATGGATTAAACAGCTTAATAGATGCCATACTCGAGCCGATTCAGGAAGCCGCCGAAGTTCTTCAAGAAATGTCCAAAGGGAATTTGCAAACAAGCGTGAAAGGAGATTATAAAGGCGACCATGCCAAAATTAAACACGCTTTAAATGACAGTATCCAAACATTGGCGTCCTATGTAAATGAAATTTCTGCCACATTGGCAGAGCTGACACACGGAAACTTTACGGTGGCCATTACGAGGGATTACCGCGGTGATTTTGAAGAGATTAAAGTGTCTATTAATAATATTGTAGATATGTTGAATGATATGATGGGTGAAATCAACGCTGCATCGGTTCAGGTTGCAACCGGGGCAAAACGGCTCTCTGACTCCAGTATGGATCTTTCGCAGGGAACCACTGAACAAGCAAGTTCAATCGAGGAACTGACCGCATCTCTTGAACAAATCTCTGCACAGACGAAGCAAAATGCTGATAATGCAAACCACGCCAACAAGCTTGCGGAAGAAGCAAAAAGCAATGCGGTCAAAGGAAACGAGCAGATGCAGGAAATGCTGGCAGCGATGGGAGAAATTAATACAGCATCGGCTAATATTTCAAAAATTATCAAAGTGATCGACGATATTGCCTTCCAAACAAATATTCTTTCCTTAAACGCTGCCGTAGAAGCAGCAAGGGCGGGACAGCACGGCAAAGGTTTTGCGGTAGTTGCTGAAGAGGTCAGAAATCTTGCGGCCAGATCCGCCGATGCGGCAAAAGAAACGACCGATTTAATTGAAGGTTCCATCCGCAAGGTGGAGGATGGAACAAAGATTGCCAATGATACAGCCGCTGCCTTAAATGAAATCGTGACAGGAGTGGCGGAAGTGGCTCATATTGTCAGTGACATTACAAATGCATCCAATGAACAGGCTGCCGCCATAGAGCAGATTAACCAGGGAGTTATGCAAATCTCCAAGGTTGTGCAGGAGAACTCCGCCACCTCCCAGGAAGGTGCCGCTTCAAGCGAAGAACTTGCCCATCAGGCAGAGATGCTCAGGGATTTAGTCTCCCGCTTTAAACTGAAGAAGCAAGACTACGAGTTTGATACCGGGGAGAATATGGAAGAATTGCCTGTGAAAGTCCGCGAAAAATTGAAACAGTTCAGCAATGAGAATTACTCCCATACGAACGGGGCGGCAGATAAAGTCATATCTGAAAAAACGCCGGAAATTATATTGAGCGATCATGAATTCGGCAAGTATTCATAATGACAGCATCAATTGTGGAGAGAGCAGCCGCCTCTCCACATACTTATTTTAATAAGGCAGGGTCTGAGATGATTAAAATCACAGAAAAAGAGTTTACAAAACTGGCAAAATATATTCAGGAGCATTACGGAATTTTTTTGAAAAGGGAGAAAAAGCAGCTCTTAATCGGACGGTTGCATCTTGAACTTCAAAAATACGGATTTAAAAGTTTCAGTGAATATTATCAATATCTTATCTCAGACAAGAGTGGCAGGGCTGCCGAAACTTTAATTAATAAAGTCAGCACTAATCATACCTTTTTTATGAGGGAGCCGGGCCATTACTTTTTTTTCCGTGATGAGGTCCTGCCATTTTTAAAAGAACATTCGAAAGACAGGGATTTGCGGATTTGGAGTGCAGGTTGTTCAACGGGAGAGGAACCGTATACACTGGCGATGATTATCGATGAGTTCTTCGGAAAAGAAAAATTAAGTTGGGATACAAAAATTCTTGCAACGGATATTTCGGAAGAGGCTCTCGAAACAGCAAAAGCCGGGATTTATAAAAAGGACAATATCTCCAGGCTTCCCGCCATCTGGGTGTTAAACTATTTTACCAAGCTGGGACAGGAAGATTATGAAATCAAAGGCCGTATTAAAAAAGAAGTTATTTACCGGAGATTTAATCTGATGGAGCGGCAGTTTCCTTTTCGCAAGAAGTTTCATGTCATTTTTTGCCGGAATGTCATGATTTATTTTGACCAAAGGACAAAGGCCGGGCTTGTTCAAAAATTTTATAATTCACTCATTCGCGGAGGTTATTTATTTATCGGTCATTCTGAATCTTTATCCGGCATTCATTCAGGGTTCAAATATATCATGCCTGCCGTATATCGGAAATAATTCAGGAAAATCAAGGTGAAGATGATGAAAAAGAACAGATCAGAAAAAATACGGGTGCTGATTGTTGATGATTCCCTTCTGTTCCAGGAGCTGTTAACCATCGGACTGGGAACGGACAGAACCATTGAAGTGGTCGCAAGGGCTGTTGATCCTTTTGAGGCCCGGGATAAACTTATTGAATATCGTCCGGATGTGATGCTCTGTGATGTCAATATGCCGAAAATGAACGGCATTGAATTTATTCGCCGGCTTCTTCCCCAGTATCCCATTCCGGTTATTGTTGTCACAACAGTAAGTGCGGCTGTTATTGATGCCCTAAATGCCGGTGCCGTCGATTTCGCAACAAAACCGGATCTTCGTTCTTCAACCAGTTTGGAGGAATTTATAAAGGATATAGTGAAAAAAGTAAAAATCGCCGCTCATTCGCAAGTAAATATCCGCAAAGAAGTTCCGGGCAGATTAAGACAGGGGGTTGAGAAAATAAAAAGGAATGGTCTGATTGCGATCGGAGCATCCACAGGTGGTACAGAGGCCCTTTTCAGTATAATAAAATCATTGCCGAAAATGATGCCCGGGATCGTCGTTGTTCAGCATATTCCTCCTGTTTTTTCGGGAATGCTCGCCAAGCGGCTGAATGAGGAAACGGTTCATGAAGTAAAAGAAGCAGAACATGGAGATTATGTGGAGACGGGCCAGATTCTTATTGCTCCCGGCGGTAAGCATATGAAAATTAAAAAGACCGGGGACCGCTACAGGGTCCTTCTTTTTGAGGGCGAAAAAGTAAACGGACACCTTCCCTCCATTGATGTGTTATTTGAATCAGTTGCCGAGCAAGCCGGAAAAGATGCAATCGGAGTCATCCTTACAGGAATGGGTTATGACGGTGCAAAGGGTCTTCTCACCATAAGAAGACGGGGAGGACGGACGATCGGCCAGGATGAAGCCACTTCCGTTGTTTATGGGATGCCCAAAATAGCCTACAACATAGGAGCGGTCGAAAAACAGGCGCCGCTTGGCCAAATTCCGCGGGTTTTGCTTGATTATATACAGGAAAAGTAATTCACCGGTTCAACAGACCTATGATTAAAGGGGAGAGCATTCTTCCTGATAAATCGAAAGAGGAGAAACATTTTCCGGATAAAATAATTCGATGTTGCCAAACTGTTTAATACAAAATAGAGACGGAAAGCCAACCTTCATTGCATAGCGGAATATGCAGGGGGTTGGCTTATTTTTTTCAAAAAAACGCCGGAAATTTGTGATATTAGTCACGAAAACAGGAGTGAGTTCACATTTTAGTCATAGTTTTGTGAAGAAAATGTGAAAACACGATAACGATAGTTCAAACGATAAAAAACTTTTGTAAGATAATAAATGTCATGAAAAGGAAGCCAAAAGGGGAGTGGATATGTTTAAAAACATGGATGGGAAAAGGGTTTTGAGCAGGTATTGATTGAGTATTGCACCTGAAAACTCATTGATAAATAAAACAATAACAGGAGATGAGAGAATGAAACGATTATTCATACTGACCGTCTTCGCAGCGGCCCTTCTTTTATTAAACGGTTGTTCCGGCACGGAAGCGTCGGACAAGCATGCTGTAAAGAGCGGGGGAATTGATGAGACATATATCGGGGATCCGGATCCTGAATTAATAGAGAACTATAAACAAAGTAAAGAAGAAGCGGATATTCAGGCAGAGGTATTAAGAAAGCTTGAAGAAAAGGCGGAAACAGACGCAGAGCAGGATCAGTAACGAAACTTTGAGAACAAATCCGGAAAGGATGGTGACCAAATTGGAGATGTCATCGAATGAAATGGAAACTCCGGTGAATGAAAACGAGCTCCAGGCTAATGAAACTGGGACGGCTGCGCCTGTAAACCCGAATGAAGAAAAACTTGTCCGCAAGATGGCGCTTTATATGTTTCTGGCAAAATTCTATTCCGGCAACCTTTTGAAAATTGACCGGGAGATGTGGAACAGGCTCGGAGATATGGTCCGGGAGGAAGTATCCTTTTTCGATCATGAAAAAATGCAGCAGGGCAGCAGGATGATCATTCAAGCCGTAAATGATGCTGCGGAACTGGAATTTGATTTTAACCGGTTGTTTGTCGGGCCGGATCGGCTGGAGGCGGCGCCGTATGAATCGGTTTACCGGGGAACGGAAAGAGCATTCATGCAGGCTGAAACGATGGCTGTAAGAAAGTTTTATGAACGGGCCGGTTTGTCCCTGGTTAATAAAAACCGTGAACCGGACGACCATCTGTCCTTTGAGCTGGAATTTGCAGGCTATTTATTGGAGGAAAGTTTGGAAGATTCCGTTTATTACGAATTGTACGAGGCGTTTTTGCGATTGCATTTGTTTCAGTGGGTGGAAAGGCATTGTGAACTGGTCCGGGAAAAAACAGCCAACGGCCTCATCACAGGTGTTTCCTATTTGTTACAAGGATTAATGGAAGTGGAAAGAAAGCAAATGAACGTTTTGAGGAGGTAATCAAATGAGCAAGGTTTCAAGACGTACTTTTTTAAAAGGGTCGGCAGTCCTTGGAGCATTGGCAGGGATCGGCGGCACTGCTTCAAGCTTTAAAAAAATAAAACCGGCAAAAGCGGCGGGAAAGAAAAAGCAAGTATTCAGTTCCTGTCCGCGAAACTGCTATGACACATGCTCCATCGTTACGACTGTGGAAGACGGCACCATTAAATTTGTGACGGGCAACATGAATAATACGTATACAAACGGGCGGTTGTGTGTGAAAGGATACACATATCCCAACTATGTTTATTCTCCGGACCGAATCAAATATCCGATGAGACAAAAGGAACGGGGCTCCGGAAAATGGGAACGGATTTCATGGGATGAAGCATACGACATCATTGCCAAAAAAATTCTTGAAATTAAGAAAGAGTACGGCACAACTCTGCCGATTGCTTTAAATAAATACTCGGGCAACTTTAACGTGTTAAACAATGCGGTGGAAGGAATGCTCTCCAGCTGGGGCTATACAACAAGAGCCCAGGGAACGCCATGCTGGCCGGCCGGAATTGATTCGCAAACTTTTGACTTTGGAGCTGCGGTTGCCAATGATCCGGAAGTGATGGTGAAGGCAAAATACTTAATTGTTTGGGGTGCAAACCCTGCATGGACATCCGTTCACTCTATGAGCATTATTGAACGGGCAAAAGAGAACGGCACAAAAATCGTGGTGATCGACCCAATCATGACCGATACGGCTTCAAAAGCGGACGAATATATCGGCATCAAGGCATCAACAGACGGCGCCCTGGCATTGGGAATGGCGAAATATATTTTGGACCATAACCTCCACGACATGGAATGGATGAAAAAGAATTCCATTGGCTATGAGGAGTATTTGAATTATCTTCGCAATAACATAACGGTCGAGTGGGCTTCGGAAAAAACAGGAGTCCCCGTTGAAGTCATTGAGCGCCTCGCCCGTGAATATGCAGCGGCGAAACCGGCAGCAATTTGGCTGGGATACGGATTGCAAAGACACACCAACGGCGGAGCATCTGTACGTGCTATTGATGCACTGGCTGCAATGACCGGAAATATCGGGGTTGCCGGCGGCGGAGCAAACTACGCCCAGACGGAATGCTACGGATTTAACTATGCTGTTCAATCGGCCGGCACTCCTCCCGAAGGAGACAAGGCCGGAGGAGACCGGATGTTAAATATGAATAATTTCCCTGCCCAGGTTTTGGCCATCAACAACGATCCGGAACAAATTCCCATTAAAATGTTGTGGGTAGCCTGCCGGAATCCGATTGCCCAGGATCCGGAAGCGTCTGTTTCTTACAAGGCATTTGAGTCGATTGATTTTATCGTAACAGCGGATTTATGGTTCAACGAAACTGTTAAACAATCAGATATAGTACTGCCGGTCAGCTCTATTTTTGAAACTTGGGGACTTACTGCAAGCTATTGGCATTATTGGGTCAATGTAAATGAACCTGCCATTGAGCCTCTCTATGAATCTAAGAGTGATTTGGAGATTGCCATGGGAATATCGAAAAGATTAAATGAACTGGAGCCGGGTTCTTGTACTTATCCGACGGACCGGTCCATTGAAGAATGGATTAGTAACGAGCTGGCTGATGACTTCATCAAGAAATTTGGATTCAAGACTTGGAGAGATATTTTAGAAAAAGGAACAGCCAAGGTGGAAGGATATGAGGCTGCATGGTCAGACGGAAAGTTCCGCACCCCGTCAGGCAAATATGAATTCTTATCTGAAACATGCGCCGCAAACGGACATCATGCCCTTCCTGTCTATGTGGAAGAAATGGAAGTTCCAAAAGACCGGCCAATCCGTTTGTTCTCACCGCACTGGAAATACGGACTTCACTCTCAATTCCAAAACCTCGAGTGGATGCGTTCCATCCATAATGAACCGTTTGTGGAAATCCATCCCGCATTGGCCAAGAAAAAAGGAATTGAAGACGGCGATATGGTCCGCGTGGAAAGTGAAGTGGGCTATGTGGAGGTTAAAGCAAAAATCACCCATACCGTGCCGAAGGATGCAGTTGTCATCTATGAGGCCTGGTACAAAGAACAGAATTTTAATGCGAATTTTCTGCTTAAAGCAACTCCTTCAGATATGGGATCCTATGCTACGGGACAAGCCGGTCTGGCCTTCCACGATCAGTTTGTAACGGTAGAAAAAATATAGGGAGGGTTCTTCATGGCAAAAAAACAGAAAAGATATGCCTTTTTAATAAATCTGGAACGCTGTATCGGCTGCAATGCCTGCACCGTTTCATGCAAAAGCTTTTACGATTTGCATCCAAGCATCAACCGGCGTTTTGTCAGGGAAACAAGCGAATTGCTGACCGGGACACCAAAGCGGAATTATATTTCAACTTCCTGTAATCACTGCGACCGTCCGGCATGTGCAACAGCTTGTCCGACGGGGGCTTATATAAAATTGGATAACGGAATCGTCAAGCATAATCAAGATCGCTGCATCGGCTGCAGAATGTGCGCAACGGCCTGCCCGTACGGAGTGCCGCAATTTGATCCGGTGAAAAAGAAGATGGACAAATGCGATATGTGTGTTGACAGACTTGAAGCCGGCGAGCAGCCGATTTGTGTGGTCTCCTGTCCGTTAGAAGCAATTGCGATCGTCGACCTGAATGAAATTGATGAATCACAGGTTGTAGCTGATCTGCCCGGTTTCGCAGATTCCAGTATTACCGGTTCATCGACAAGATTTATCCTGCCAAAAGGAACCACTGTTGTAAGGGGGGGAATAAAATCATGGAACACGCTATGACTCTTGTTATTTTTACATTCTTATCACAAATGGCGATTGGAGCATTTGCCTGTCTCTTTTTCATAGATACCTATAAAGAAAAAATTTCTGAACGGTCGACTGTGATCAGTTTAATCACTATTTTGGCGATTTCCGCCGTGGCCGTCGTTGTTTCTGTGTTCCACCTTGGGCATCCGTTTGCCGCTTACCGGGCCCTTCTCAATTTTGGAGCTTCGTGGCTGACGAGAGAAATTGTCTTCTTCCCGTTGTTTATGTTTTTTGTTCTTCTTTACACTTTTTTTGCGAAAACAAAGGCGCAAAAGCAGATATTGGGATGGACAACTGTCGTTTTTGGAGCAGTTACTATTTTCAGTACGGCAATGATTTATACCATTCCATCCGTCCCGGCCTGGAATAACGGCACCACATTGGCAGCTTTTTTCCTGACTGCTTTATTACCGGGGCCGATTCTGGTTCAACTGTTATTAGCGCTGTTGGAAAAAAGAACGGTTAACTTTAATCTGTACACAACCGTTGTTGCTTTTTTGGCCCTTCTTTTGAATGGAGTGACCGTGTCTGTTTTAAAAAGCGGACTGCCTGCTGCTGTGGAGTCCGCAGGATTGCTGACTGCGAGCCCGCTGTTTTGGATCAAAATTGCTACTCTTGCAGCAGCCTTTGCTCTTGCCGGATATTTTCTGCTTAAGAAAAAGGCCGGCACAGTATCGACCGTTACAACGCTCTTTGCACTTGTAATTGTCGCTGAGTTTTTAGGGCGAATTCTGTTCTATTCCTCTGGTGTACATTTATAAAAGTTTTTGAGAAAGGAGGATGGCCATCATGCTTGGTCAGATGAAAAAGTGGTCCAATATTCTTATGAAAAAAACTCGATAAAGTCGAAGTGGATGCGAATAAATGCCAAAAGGTGCGTGCAGTAACAAGCAGCTGTACCGCATGTTTGGACATTTGCCCCGCCGGCGCGATTTCGATTGGCCGGGATTTGGTGGAAGTAAATGAATCCTGTATCGGGTGCGGACTTTGCACGAATGTCTGTCAGACCAATGCGTTAAAATGGAATCATCCTCCTCTCATGCAAATTTTCCAACGTGTTTGCCGCCTGGCGGAAAAGGACGAGGACGTTTACATTGCCTGTGCCTCTTCTTTAAAGGGAACGGTCCGGACCAATGTGGTAGAAGTGCCCTGTCTTGGAATGCTTCCTAAGGAATTTTGGCTGGCGGCCAATGTGCATGCACCGAATTTGCAAATTATCTATCGTCCTCCGGAATGCCTGAACTGTTCATTGTATCACGGTTCGGAGTTGTTTTTGAAGGAGAAAAAGGAAGCGGAAGACATCCTCGGCCGGCGGTTTGCCGTGTGTGAGGGTGAAGCTGTCCGTGTAGGATAAGAGAAAGAAGCCAAGGAGAGCGTGGTTGACCACCGGCGCCGTAAGCTGTTTATTGCCCTATGGGAGGATGTAAAGGAAGCAAACACGATTACGATAAAAGAGACTCTTTCCGCCGGAAAAACACTGTCTCCTTTTGAAAAATTTGCCCGCTACCATGAACGGGAAGCGGAATTGGAAGAACTGGCGGAAACGGCTGAAGAAATGAAAAACCGTGTGGCCGATAAATTGCTTGGCGGGCAGGTGATTCATACGGATAAAAGGGCGCTTCTCCTTAAGGCTTTGGAAAAGGATCCGGAATTGCAGGAAAGAGTTATTTTTTCCGTGCCGGAAATGAAGGAGAGTTGTACGAGGTGCGATGCGTGTGCGTTTCTGTGCCCGGCCGATGCCATTATAATGGACGGGGACTCGTATATCTTGTCAACAGAAAAATGCATTTCCTGTGGTCTTTGCGGGGAAATTTGTTATGAAAAACATATTAGTTTAAAACCAGTGAAGGCAACGTTTCTTCAGGATAAGTATGTGTATTTATTAAAATAAGTGAATCGATGAGAGCAAGAGAGAGGCATCCTTTATGCAAGGATGCTTTTTTGTGTGGGAAAAATTTTTCATCCATGGTTGTGAGCCGGTGCTTATGGATGTTGTGTGTGAAAAAGAGTTTACATCCATGATTGCGAGTCAGATCTAATGGATGTTTTGCGGCAGGGGTGAGTGCCTGTTTGGGAGGAGAATTGAGTAAACGGGTTTTAATATGGGGGATTGGAGCTGCAGTGCGGAGGGAAGGACGGTTCAAAATGGGATCTAAAATGCCATTTGGATCCCGTGTTGGGTTCAAAGAGAGCAAAACGGGCTTCAAAATCGTTATTTGGGTCCTGTTGGATGCAAGAAGCAAGTTGTTCGGGATCTAATTTGCGGTTTTAGGGACGGAGTCGGGCGGAGTTTGCCATAAATGGGATCTAAAACGGGAAATTGGATCCGAAGTTGTGGAGGGACGGCTTAAAATGGGATCT
>JANWJP010000060.1 GCA_025451895.1 Robertmurraya sp. | reverse complement strand
TGTCCCCAGCTTTTAATAACGTTCCTACTCCCTCCCCCTCTCCAATCCTCCTCAAACCCTTCTCCCACTTGACTTCTCGCCTCCTTATCCCTTAACTCTACTCTTGCTTAAAGAATAATAACGTTCCCGCTTTTTTCACGCTTTCCCCTCATTTATGTAACGATTTTACAATGAATACGACATAATAATACCGTTCCGTAGTAGGATTAAGGTTTAAAGATTAGGAGTGGTTTTCCTCGCTTTCTTTCCCACTTTTTCTCCTTCTTTCTCTCTTCACAAGCCTTGATATGACTGGATTCCCCCACCTTTTCTCATGCCTTCTTCCTGCTTGTTTTCGGGCATAAAAAAGACCGAAGGTCTGCCTGAAGCAGTTCAGGTTTCCTTCGGTTCTGGAATGTTCTTTTTATTTAAGGAACGGTATTTTTATTTAAGAATCGGTATTTTTTTCTCTACACAACTGAACTCAGTGTTACATTCTTTCTCTATTCCACCGTTACGCTCTTTGCCAAGTTTCTCGGTTTATCCACGTCGTTGCCCTTCATGACAGCCACATAGTATGCAAACAGTTGCATGGATGTCACGGCTACTATGGGTGCCAAAACAGAATCAACATCAGGAATGGTTATGACGGAATCCGCTATTTTGGCCACTTCGGATGCATTCTTTTCGCAGGTAATGGCCAGAACAACAGCGCCCCTTGCCTTTACTTCACGAACGTTTCCGACCATTTTTTCAAAAAGCTGATCCTGGGTGAGTGAGCAAACCACCAATGTTCCTTCTTCAATGAGGGCAATGGTTCCGTGCTTCAGTTCGCCTCCCGCATAAGCTTCAGAATGAATGTAGGAAATTTCTTTAAGTTTCAGTGATCCTTCCATGGAAAGAGCATAGTCCAGACCTCTGCCAATGTAAAAGATGCTTTTGGCATTGAAATGTTGGCTGGCAAATTTCTGAATTTGCTCCCTTTTGTTTAACACGCTATCAATCATATCCGGCATTTGTTGGAGCTGATCCAGATATTGATGATACATCCCGTCATCAAGAAGGCCCTTCTTTCTGGCTAAAAGCAGAGCCACTAAATACAAAGCTGAAAGCTGGGTATTGTATGCCTTAGTGGAAGCTACAGCTATTTCAGGACCCGCCCAGGTATACAATACATCATCAGCTTCTCTTGCGATGGAACTTCCCACCACATTGACTATGGCAAGAGTTCTGGAACCTCTTTTCTTGGCTTCACGCATTGCCATGAAGGTGTCAAGGGTCTCACCTGACTGGCTGATGACGATGGTCAAATGGTTTTCATTAATAATCGGATCCCTGTACCTGAATTCTGATGCGATTTCCGCCTCAACAGGAATCCGGGCAAGTTTTTCAATGATATATTTTCCTACAACCCCTGCGTGATAAGCCGTTCCGCAGGCGATGATATGGATTTTTTCACAATTTTGTATCATCTCATCGGTAATCGTGAGTTTATCCAGTTCAATCTCATTGCCCTTTATTCTGGGACTGATGGTTCCTTTTACGGCTGAAGGCTCTTCAAAGATCTCCTTCATCATAAAATGTTCGTAACCGCCTTTTTCGGCTGCCGAAACATCCCAGTCCACACGGAAGGCCTCACGCTGCTGTTTTTCTCCCAGTTGATTGTAAATATCCACTTTATCCCTTGTAATGCAGGCTACTTCTTTGTCTTCCAGGATCAATATATCACGGGTATATTTCAGGATTGCAGGAATATCGGATGCAATATAGTTCTCATTCTTGCCAAGTCCTACAATCAATGGACTGTCTTTTCTTGCCGCAACAAACATGTCGGGATTGTCAATCGACAATACTCCGAGGGCATAAGCCCCTTCCAATTCGTTCAAAGTTTTTAAAACGGCTTTTATTAAATCACCGTCATAATTGTGTTCGATAAGGTGGGCAATTACTTCCGTATCTGTTTCCGACCTGAATTCATAACCCTTGCCGGCCAAAAATTCCTTTATTTGAATATAGTTTTCTATGATCCCGTTATGAACAACGGCTATACTGCCGTTTTTACTAATATGCGGATGGGAATTGACATCACTGGGTTCCCCGTGCGTGGCCCAACGTGTATGCCCGATCCCCATTGTCCCTTCAACTTTGATATGGTTCAATTTCTCTTCAAGAACGGCAAGACGCCCTTTTGATTTTACCAAGTTGATCTCACCGTTATTCAAAATAGCGACACCGGCAGAGTCATAACCTCTGTATTCAAGCTTTTTAAGGCAATCTATCAATATAGGTTTTGCTTCTTTATTTCCGATATACCCAACTATTCCACACATATTTACTCTCCTTCATAATGTCTGATTAAATTTTAAAGAATCTTAGCCCCCGCAAATTCCCCGGACGGCCACATAATGATACTCTGGCAGAGCATTAAACCAAGCCCTTGCAAAGCAGCCAAACAAATCAACTTGGCGTTGCAAAAACAGAAAACAGACAGCACTAAAATCCGTCATCCGCTGTCTGATCAGACAATATTCATTTTTTTAAACCTGGTATATCAAGAAATGCAGAAAGTCCACTTAAATACATTTTGTCCCTGATGTCACCATCAGGTTTTGTAGTATTTATTCGGTGGTGGCACACCGGAGGGTTTCCGCCGAAAACTTCGATCACTGCCCTCTCCTCGTCAACTAAGAACCACTCTTAGTCCAGGCGCTCTTTTTTTACTGTCTGTTTAACCACTATCCTCCTCTCCGACAGTTTCTTTCCGCATTTCGTTATAATTATATTCTAAAAAAATACTTTTTGCCATAAAATGAAAAAATCCAAGAATGGTTTAACTTTTTTCAATTAGCTGAACAAGTCCTTTTTTAAAAAATAACTGCAAACCTTGCCTGATGTCATAATCTGCGTCAAAGATCCGGATTGTTAACTTCTTCAAGATAATAAAAATTCATCTTTGCAGTTATTGCTATCCTGCGTCGTGAATTTTCTCAATGAACGGTTGGAAATAAGATGAAATTTCCAGTTTTAGTACTAAAACCGCCCTTAACTAATTAATTCGAGAGGAAATCCATATTTGCAGACAGTACGGAAAAACTCGAAAACTGAAAAACTTGCCGGATTATCTCTGCATGCTTAAATAAGCTTTCAAATCATGATAATCTATTTTACAAGTTCCTTTGTTATTGACACTGAAGCAGATGCAAAACCCTAAATGTCCCAAAGTGAAATAAATAATTTAACAGGCTGTAACCAAAAAAACCCGGATTTTAAAAATACCTTTGGAAATCCGGGTTTGAAGCATATATCTAATTTTCCATTGCTCAATCAAGGCGTTTAACATTTATGTTGAAATAACAAAAAATGTTCATTATGTCAGATTAGATATTTTAGATTGTTATTTCACTGCCCGCCGGCAAATAATCAATACTGTCACCCATGGCAGCTTTAAGCCTCTTATATGGTTCTAAACCTGTGCAATGGCAGGTATAAAACTTTGCTTTTGTTTCTCTTAGGTACTCGCTTATTTTATCTATCATCTCCGGGGCCTCATTACCCGATGAACGGCTAAAAAGATGAAATCCGCCTATTACATAATCAGGCATTCGCCCTTTCAATTCACAGAAATATTCAAGAATGTTAATAATGCCATTATGAGCACATCCTGTCACCAATAGCGTCTTTCCATTTTCCTCTATCAGGAGATTTTGCTCGTGTGCAAAGACGTCCTGTACGATTTCTCCATTCTGTTCCATAAATAGTCCGTTATTTGATTTTGGAAGAGGTTCCTTTTGAGTAACATTAGAGAACAATTCAATCCCCTCGCTGATTAAAAAGCGGTCTGATGTAAATACCATTCGCCCGTTTTGTCTCAGTTTTTCATCCAAACCGATATATTCCAGTTCTCCATTCGCACGTAAAGCATAGTATTTTTCAAATGCGAATCGATGCAGAAAAACCTTGGCTTTCTCGTTTTCACGCAGAAACACGCTCAGCCCGCCACCGTGATCAAAATGCCCATGTGAAATAATGAGATAATCAACATCAGAAATATTTGTATCCAACTTTTTTGCATTTTCAAGAAATAACCCGCTCGCGCCAACATCAAATAGAATTTTACGATCCTTTGATTCTATATAAAGGCTAAGTCCATGTTCACAGCCGAAGTTTTTCGACAGTGCAGTATTCTCAACTAATGTTTTAATAATCATAGCCCCGCCCCTTTTTTCAAAAAATGAATTCCATAATCTTACTTATACTTCCATGAGTACTTTACCAAATTCTTTTTCACCAACTTCTTACTTTACCGAAACGATGAGATTTCACCTTTTATATCAACAATCACTATCCTTTACAAACTAAACAATCTTCCGCTTCTAACTCGTTCAAAGCATTAAATTTATCTTCAAACCAATAATAGCTTCCATTTTCTTCTTTATTTTCAATGACTTTTTGAATAAAATTCTTTTTATCAACATATGGACAGTTAACTCTATGTAATCACTTTACAGAATTTGGTTTATCTGTAATTAAAATATATCCTGAACCGTTTCTTTTTATCTTTTCAAAATCCTCAACTGTTAATATCTTCAACATAAACACCTCTTTTTTCGTTTGTCTTTTACAAAAAGGGAACCATGGAGAAATACTGTATCAAAAATTTCACTCTTTCTCATTTTGCTCACCTTGTATCACTGAAGTCTCATTCAATTAACACTATATAATTTACGCTACAAAATTTTCAGTTAGTGGATTTTCCCATAAAAAAATCCTTTATAATGGTTTTAGTAGTAAACCTATCCAAATCCAATATAAAGAACCAAACATGGATAGGTTTACAAGAAAAACATCATTAGAACAATGGCTTTCACCAATTAATCAACAATTATTTGACGAACAGGTCAATAGCGTTTCCTAATCCACCTCTCCTTCTGAGCTTCGGTCAACTTCAGCCGGGTCATATTTTCCTCGATAATCTTCTCAGATTCTTAAAGACTGCTTATCTGAATTAAATACACTGGATATAATGCCTTTGGTGCGTATAATCCCGCTTTCATATCAATTGCTGCCCTGCCATGGGAAAGTCTTCTGCCCGCCACTCCACGAACCACCATGGTCTGTCCGCCGGCGAGCAGGCCTGAGATCTCCTTCGCATTCTATGACAATATACTTACTATGTGATCCGTCTGTGTTTCTCCCTTACATTCATTTTATTTATTGTGAATCAGCCGCAATGTTTCCTCCATAGCGTCATGAGCGGAAACCTGCAGATCCGGAAGAAGCGGCAAATCGGTCTTAGTTGCGTCAGGCCGTATAAAATACTTGTAGGACACGGTGAAGACAAGTAGTGCATTCGGCGTCTGAAAATACAGGATATCTCCATATGAAGAAGGCATATTTCCGGGAATCTCTCCGACCACAGTACCTAATCTGTTATCCGAAAGCAGGGTCGCAAAATCCATAGCTGAACTAAAAGTGTCCGTGCCAGTCAGCACATAAACATCGCCTGAAAACACATAGTCAGCTTGCTGATTTTCCTGCTGCCCCGGTTTGTTTTTCCATATGACCGGGCCAAAACGCACATTGGATCCTCCTACCTCATAGCTCTCCACTGGAAGATAACGAAGAAACTCGTAAGCAACAAGTGAATTTCCACCTGGATTGCCCCGCAGGTCCACAATAACACTGTGAACACCCTCTTCCCGGACAGATTTAAAGAATTTTTTCAGTGCAGTCTTATAGGTTTTATCATAGATGCATTGACGAAGGGTGAAAATACCGACACCCGATGCTTTATCTATCGAATAATCGTAAAAGGGCTCCGTTTCTACCGGTTCAGCTATTGAATCCTCCTGCAGTGTAAAGGCTTTGTTGATGATGCTTCCGTCATTTTTCCGTTCCAGAGAAATTTCGACCTCCCGCCCTGCACTTATGCCTACAAAAGCCAGATATTCGCTGCGATTAATTCGCGAGGCAAAGGCATGACGAGTCCAGGCATCAAGCTCATAGGAAAATTGCTCCCGGAATCGTTCGTAAAGCTGGTCAACCGAAACACCGCCTATCTTGTTAACAGTATATCCGTCATATTCACCGTCTGAGCAAACCAAGCGCTGGTCTACCCATGAAAATATTAAAGGCAGAATCTTTGTATCCTCATAGTAAGCCCGTACTGTGGTATGAGCATCGTCAAGGCATGCAAGAACCCGGGAAGCACTTTGCCAGAGCGACAGAACCGTAACCTCTGCCGATTCGGAGAGATCTGCATATTCCTGTTCATATACCTCCTGAACCTCCGCAGGCAGACCGGATATACAAGCCGGGTGGCGTTCCCTCAGGCGATCGACGATATACTTCAAATCCTCCGCAGCCTGCTTCCCGGTAAGGACGGTATCAGGCTTCTCGGATTGTTCAAAAGTGCTTACCGTCCCCCGGTAAGGATCGAACCATATACGCCATGCACCATATAGTGCAACAGCACATATAACAAAAATGCAAAGAAAAATCCATATACGCTTGACCCATTTCTTTTTCATACTCAGCCTCTTCCCTTTGCGCCGCTTCCTTTTAGAGTTAACACTATTAAGCTAATCAGTAAACCCGCAGCCGCACCGCCGATTATACCGGCTGCGATATGGAAGCTGTACAACATCGAAGCCAGTATTCCAACTCCGGAGCCGAACACAATGCCCAGCACGGGTATTAGCACTTTTACGGACTTATTATTTTTAGACATATTTTTACCTCCCCCTATTTCATCTTTTCGATTTTCATAAAAACGGTCTGCCCTCTTCCACTCTTAAAGTACTGAAACTTAATTACCTTGCTACATTGCCAACCAACGCTGGATTACGTTCAACTATCTCCTCAAACTAAAGGGATAAAATGCGTGCACGGGTATATATCGGGGTATATTTTTGTGTAAATTTTAATTGCAGGTTAGAAAGAAGAGAAGTATTGATCACATATTAAATATAACCCTTTGATATACTAATTAATTAATTATACCAACAAGATTGGGTTTCAAACTTGACAATATTTTAACAATTAAAGGTAATTTAATAATTTCAAATTCTATATTGCTATTATCTTTTTTAAAATTTATAGCTTGACGGTCCTTATCAAGTTTTTATTAAACTCATGGTTAAATCCCCATCAGGGTCAGAAATGCAACCTGACAAAAATATGCTCAACCGCTTATGAAGCAGGCATTGATAAAAACTGCCCTTTTTAGAAAGGAGCTTAAAGAATTAAGGGGGAAAATCACCGTTTAGAAAAATT
>JANWJP010000059.1 GCA_025451895.1 Robertmurraya sp. | reverse complement strand
CGATAAGACGAAGATAAGCCAGAATGTCCTTTATTTCTTTCCGTTAATAGAACTTCGTGCCGCCGACAATAGTTTATTGAATATTTGATTTCAGCAAAACTTCTTCCATGACCCGGGATTGGGCATTTGTCCGGTATAAAATGGCGAAATCGGAATACTTCCGCTTTCCGCTCTCCACCTGTTCCTTAATCATTTTTGCCACAAAGCGGGCTTCATCCTGCTCGTCATCTGCCCGGTAATAGGTGATTTTATTACCCTCATCATTTTCGGTCCATAAATTTTTCGGTTTGCGGTCAAGATTATTTTTTATGACTTCATTGGCCGCATTGAGAATTCTCTTTGTTGAGCGGTAATTTTGCTCTAATAAAATCACCTTGGCCTGCGGGTAATCTTTTTCAAATGAAAGAATATTGCCAATATCCGCGCCGCGCCATCTGTATATAGACTGGTCCGAATCGCCGACCACACAAATATTTTGAAAGCGGCTTGCGAGTTGCTTGACAAGAACATATTGAGCTCTGTTTGTATCCTGATATTCGTCCACATGAATATACTGAAATTTGCGCTGATAATACTCAAGCACTTCCGGGACGCGCTTGAACAACAGAATGGTCACCATAATCAAATCATCAAAGTCAAGTGCGTCATTTTTCCGGAGCAGTTTTTGGTAGGCATCATAAACTTCACTGACCGTCCGCTCGTAATAATCACCCGCTGTTTCAGCATAATCTTCCGCTGTTTTAAGTTCATTTTTCGCACTGCTGATCGACCCTAAAATGGCGCGCGGGTCAAATTTTTTCGGATCGATATTCTTTTCCTTTAAAATTTGCTTAATCGCGGACAGCTGGTCCGTTGTGTCCAAAATCAAAAAGTTGCGGCTGTAGCCGAGTCTGTCTATATCCTTTCTTAAAATTCGCACACACATGGAGTGGAAGGTTGATATCCATACTTCATCCGCAACTCCGCCCATGAGCTTTTGCACGCGCTCCTTCATTTCACGGGCGGCCTTGTTCGTAAAAGTAATCGCTAAAATATTGTACGGATTGACTGCTTTTTCCACCATCAAATAGGCAATCCGGTGGGTAAGCACTCTCGTTTTTCCGCTTCCGGCCCCGGCCATCAACAGCAGCGGTCCTTCCGTCGTTTTTACCGCCCGCTGTTGTTCCGGATTTAATCCGTTTAATAATCTATCTGTTAAAAAATGCATTATTTTTTCACCACCGTACAAACGTATGTTCTGATTCTATTATAAACTTCAGCTTGTCTGCTTTCAACGAACAGAGGATTTTATTTTAACCGTTTTTAACGCTTCTTCAAAATGTTCATATATAGCATTTCCGACAACAATCACATCGGCAATGGCGGCCACTTCCTTCGCTTGTTCAAGGTTTTGAATACCGCCTCCATAAAAGAGTTTGGAGTTTTTCAGGACATTTTTCACATGAGCGGCCATTTCCGGTCCGCCGTATTTTCCGCTGTATTCCAAATAAAAAATAGGCAGGTGAAACATTTCTTCTGCGATCATGGCATATGCCTGAACATCATCCGGAGTAAGGGCTGTATTTGCCCCGGTCATTTTGGCTGCTTTACAGTCTTCATTAAGGATGCAATACCCCTCAACCAATACCTCATCCCAGTTTAAAAATCCCCCATATTCCTTCACTGCTTCATGATGAAGTCCGATAATCCATTTTGCATCGGGGCTGTTCAAAAGGGTCGGGATCAAATATAAATCAAACCCGGGTGTGATCATTTCCAAATTGGAGATTTCCAATACACAAGGAACCGCATACCGGCGTACTCTTGCCATCAGATTCAGCACATTCTCCAAAGATACATCGTCTGTTCCTCCGATAATCACGGCATCCGTTCCGGACTCGCAAATCTTTTCCAGCTTTTCATCGGATATTTCCTTATTTGGATCAAGTTTAAAGGCATGGCGCCATTCGCGAACATCGTACACGTTCTTTTCCTCCATTCAATTCGTCCATTATATCATTATAGCATTACTTGAATGTATAAAAAACGAGAACGGCCGCGGGCGGGAAATATTTTTGGAAGGGGGTTGCGGAGAGACAAATGGGCATGAGTAAAGGGCATATTTAAGAGAAGACTGTCTGTCTGATTTTGGTTTTCGGCTAAGTGCCGGAGAGATTGGGAATGAGAGTGGTGTGAAGTTTCTAAAAGTGATTGCGGATTTTTGCACCAGGGCGGTCAGGGCGGTGACTGGCCGGAACCGGCAAATTGGGGGTTTTTGGTTGGAGGCAAGTTTAGAATTGGGGGCGTGGTTAGGGTTGAGGAGTCAATAATTGAGCTCAGGGGATCAGGGGTCAGGGATTAGTAATTGGGGGTGTGGAATCGGAGGTGAGGGTTCAGTGATTGAGAGTGTCTGTTTGCGGCGGATGCGGTCAATCCAATGATTCAGTGACGCACCTGAAGACCGTTTATAAAGTACTTTACCTGGTTCAGGATCTAGTTTACAGATCTATGGACCGATTCCGGACATACTTACCGGCTTCGGGACCTACTTCGCCGATCTAGTGAACGTTTTCCAATAAACACCACATCTCGGGTCTGGTTCGCAGTTATACTAACCATTTTCAAAAAGCCGAACCCTTTCAGGACCTGCCTCCCCACTTCAACGCCCCTTCCGAAACAACAAATCTCCCTCACTCTTCTCGCTTCCCGCCCCTTTCTTTCCAACTCGCAAAAGTTCTCCAAAATAAAAGCAAAAACTGAAGGAATCCGCACAGCGGTGTGATCCACAGCATCACACCGCGCCGCGCCGCGTTCCTTCAGTTCTCCGTTATCAATATTACTCAGTTTGCTCTTCCCGCTCTTTTTTCTTAATCCTGTCTAAAGCCATGCCATAAGCATCATTACCGTAGTTCAAACTGCGCTTCACCCGGGAAATGGTTGCCGTACTTGCCCCAGTTTCCGTTTCGATCTTGTGATACGTATTTCCTTCCCGCAGCATTCTCGCCACTTCAAGGCGCTGGGCGAGGGATTGAATTTCGTTTACCGTGCATAAATCATCAAAAAAGCGGTAACATTCTTCAAGATCTCTGAGTGATAAAATGGCATTAAATAATTGATCTAATTCTCTACCTCGTAACTTATCAATTTGCATATGCTTTTGATACTCCCTTTCATAATGCTATACGGTTATGCTGAGAAAATTGGAAGTTTTTAATAGACGGAGCCAACAGCATATGTTGAAGCATCCCTTAAGAAGGCAAAGGCCAAAGACCTACTCCTCCGCTGTTTTAAGTGTTACAGCCCTCTCTAATCCGGGATTTTTCGGAATTACGCAAATCCATGTTTTTCCGGGAACCAGCCCGGCAACTGCTCCGTTTTCGTAAGGCAATATTCTTCCATTCAAATTCCGCCACTCCACTTTTTTCCAAAAGCCTTTTTGCAGCAGATAGGCGTTTCCTCCTGAAGTGAGATCTACTTCCCGTCTTCCTGCACTATCGATTACTCTGTAAGTGGTTTCAACAATAAAGACGTTATCAATCAGCACCGGCTCTTTTGTATCAAGATCAACGGTTAGATCGTTTCTGACGTACCTTTTATATTTGCCAAGTTCCTTATCAAATTTATAAATGGATGTGAATAAGGAGTTTCCTGAAAAATTAACAGTCGCTGATTCAGCTTCTGCGCCGGTCATTGCTTCGACTTCCTCTGAAGACAGGAATGTTAATGATGAAGGGGGGGTGTTCATTGCATACTTATGCATTTCCGCTCCCTTATAAATATTTTCAAAGGAAATATAAGAATTATGCGGGGCCTTTCTTGCACTTGACCTTTTGAACAGCGTTCCGTCATATTGCATGCCATTAATATGGTCAATGTAGCGATTATCAAGCATTTGCTTCGCCTGAGGGCTGTAGCCGTGAGCAATGAACAGTGCATCATAGCCGGCTGCAAGCTTAATATAATAGTGTCTTGCACTTCTCACCGGGCCGGCCACACCTTCCTGCTCACTTTGATAAATCGCCAAAAATCTTGTAACCTCAGCTTCTGCCAACAATTCGTAAACAATGTCTGCCTTATTTAAGCCTGATTGCGGACGCGCCTGCGGGTGGTTGTTTATCATGACAGCAATCGCACGTGCTGTCGGGTTCTCAAATGTTCCAATGCCTGTGAGAGGATAATGGTAAGGATACTCCACCTTTCCGGAACCTTCGAACTGCTTTTCTTTATGCTTTTTTGCCGATTCATCCTGTCCGCCGCTGCATCCGGCCAGCAATAAAAGGACTGAAAACACGGCAATCATCCATTTTTTCAGCATAGTCCACCCCTATCAAAAATTATTAACTAAGGCGTGTCTGCCGCATATCATTTCATAAACTTAAATAAGACAATCCAGCTATTCACTTTTTGATTGGCATTCCCATCACCAGGATAATTCCCGATTGTCGGCATGCGGTTCTGCTTTTGCAGACGCGCCTTAATTTTTCCAAAATACCTTCCTGTGACCATTGAAAAACCTTCTTGTCTCCACCTGCGCTGCCGCTTTTTTTTTTACAACATCTTAGGAACAGTGCGCGTTCAAAAGATACAGCCTCCGCTAATGACAAAGATCATATGTCTTAAGACCCCTCCATCTCCCTTCAGAGTATGAAACAGTCTTTTTTTAAAAAAGTTTCCTCTTTTTATATTTTAACGCATTATTGTCGGAAAGAGTACAGTTTTATTCATAACGTCATAGATTCCCCGCTGTGTGACACGGATGTACGGCAAATGGGTCGAACTGAAAAATAACAGGGAATAAATTGGATCTGCAAATCGGTAGCCTTTTTCTCTCAAATAGGCAGAAAGGCTCTTTTCCAATTTAATTAATTCTTCAACCGGACGTTCGGACATAATTCCGCATAATGGCAGAGGAATTTCGCGGACAATCGTTTGCTGTTCGCTGATGACGATCCCTCCGCCGAGTTCCTTCAGGCGGTTAAAAGCCCGGAGCATGTCGGCTTTATTTTTTCCAATAAGCATAATATCCCCTGTATAGGAAAAAGAACTTGCCAATCCTGAAAGTTTTTTGGCGTACCCCTTAACAAGAGTGTTCATTTTCCACTTGCCGTTTTTATCCAAAAGAATCAGAAAACTTTCATCATGCTCTTCGGACAGAGACTCCCCTTGAACATCAAGGGAAATTGAATAAGGTTTGGTAATGACAGAGTTAACCATTTCTATTCCGAACGGCATCGAGAATTGAAAATCGTCCGATGTCAGATCCCAATCGAGATGCAATGGTTCCAGACCAAAATCCGCCCACGGAATCTCCCTGTAATGATCAACAATCGTATCATCAATCTTCACCCATTTTCCTTTTGCCAACACGGAAACAGGCGTTGGATTTTTCGGATCAGAGAGGAAGTTAATATTGGCAATCCTGCCTGTGCCGATATTGCCGAGAAGATGGTCGATTTGATAATAACGGGCCACATTTATTGTCGCCATATTGTATGCATCTACAACGGGGATCCCTTTTTCAATGGCCATGCGAATCAGCGCATCATTCATCCCGTTTTCGTAAAAAGAGGGCGGGGAACCGTCTGTATTAAACATTAACTTATCATAACTGGTAATGCCCAGTTCTTTAAGCCCGTCGAGAAGGACCGGCAAATCGGGACGAATGGAAGAATGCCGAAGCGAGACGGTATACCCTTGCATTAAACGGTCATATACTTCCTTTCCGGTCATAGCCTCGTGATCACAGTCAGCCCCAAACAGCATCATCTTGGCCAATGTTTTTTCCGAAGCGCCCGGAAAATGGCCCTCGATGCGTTTCCGCAGTCTTTTTGCTTCCTGCAGCCAATGAAGCATCATATCATCACCTTTGATCAGTTTGGGCCAGCCGGTCAGTTCCCCGCCCTGAATGACGGCATCATGATCAAGCCAGGCTTTTATATCCGCATTTGAAAAGATGATTTCTTCCCCTTCAATTTCAGTTTGTCCGTCAAAACGGCACCACCAATACATACAGGAAGGAATTGTGCTCATCTCACCAATAAAAGAAAACGCTTTCTCCCTTTCCAAATTTAAGAGCAGAACTATATTATCATTTATTAAAGCTGTTGTACCGAACTGAGACGCATATTTAGCCAGTGACAGGGGATTATATAATTGAAATGGATGTGCATGAGGCTCAATGTAACCAGGTACGAGATAAAGACCCTCACAGTCAATGATTTCGCAGTCAGTGATATTTTCGGGCATCCGTTCACCCACATAAATAATGCGGTCTTTGTAAATCCATATATTTGCCTTCATCCATTGACGGAACACCTGATTTAAGTAATTTGCGTTTTTCAACAAAATGGTTGGCGACAGTTTGCCGTCCAAAACTGAGATTTGCTCATATATATGTTTGTTTTTCCATCGGTAGCGCTTTTCAAACATACAAAACCATCCTCCCCCGGGCTTGCAAATATTTAACGAAAGTCTGGAGATCGGCAGACTTTCGTCGAGCAAGCGCTCATTTTTTTCATCATTTTATCGATAAAGCCGTTTGTTTTAACTGAAAATGCTTTATTGTAAGAAAATTGAAAATTTTATTAATACTCATTTATATTAACACATTTCTCTTTACAAAACATGAATTGAGTTTAAGAATTTTCAGACTTTTATTTTGGAGGGATTCAGGCAATGAATTTAAAACCAAACATCAGTATGTTAAATGCATTGATTCGAATTACATGCGGATTAAGCATGCTGGCCTGTGTAACGGCCAGAATGGTCAGGAAACCCTGGAAAGATTCCTGTTATTTCTGGGGATTTTTGAGTGCAATGAAAGTTGCGGAGGGGATCGTCCGTTTTTGTCCCATCACTTATTTATGCCAGGTCATGAAGGAAAGAAATACGGACGAGACATCAGAAGAGGAGATCATTCATAATCCTACGTAACGCGAAAACAAACTTTAATTTTAAACAAGAGAACAAAGGTCTTGTCCGGGCGGGAAAATAAGAACAACCTCCTGCCCCTGAAAGAAATTACACAAATCAAAATGTGTGAGATTGTGCCATAAGACGAGGCAAATCCCCGCCATCTGGATCACCTGAGTTTGACTTTAAAAACGGTGCGCGGTCATTCAAGAAAGGGACCCCGCACCAATGTTTTATAGTTTGCCTTTAATCTTTGGAGTTTTTCTAAAAATGAGAGCAAAAATTAGTGATTACATAAGGGTATTTGCGAATTTAGCGGGTTTATTCTTGAAAATCTCCATGTATACGCGAAATTGCCCGGTTTATCCACGAAAAAAAATTTAATCGCGAAATCAATCGCGGACGCAACAAAAGAGACTGCCCAAAGTCAGCTTGGACAGTCCCTGTATGAAAGGAGTGAATGTATTATGCATGGTTATTGGGATTATATTATCGATACATCCTTCGTAATCATCTTGATTGTTGGCAGTATTGGCGCTTATTTTTATGCGCGGCGCCGCAGATCAAAACCGTCAGGATGAATGGCCAATGGCTTTATAACCAATGTCTTTGCGGTAAAACACTCCGTCACAATCGAGTTTTTCCAGTTCCTTATACACTTTTGCCTGCGCTTCAGCAAGAGACGAGGATTTTGCACCGACAAGCAGTACGCGGCCACCGTTGGTGACAAACTCTCCGTCTTCATTCTTCTTTGTGCCGGCATGGAAAACGTAGGCGTCAGACGCAATTTTATCAAGGTCTTTTAAAACAGCGCCTTTATCGTAGGCTTCCGGGTACCCATTGCTGGCAACAACTACCCCGATCATCGCTTCTTCATCCCACGTAATTTCCGGTATTTCTCCGTTTAGAACATCAAGGATTACTTGGACTAAATCAGATTTCATCCGCGGCAGAACGACCTGGGCTTCCGGGTCTCCGAAGCGGGCGTTAAATTCAATGACTTTTGGTCCGCGTTCCGTTTTAATCAATCCGGCATAAAGCACACCGGTAAACGGTCTTCCTTCGCTCACCATCGCCTTGGCGGTCGGTTCTACAATCGTTTCGATGGCTGTTTTAACAACATCGTCGCCGATTTGCGGAACCGGGGAATAGGAGCCCATGCCGCCTGTGTTCGGACCTTCATCATTATCGTAAGCGCGTTTATGGTCCTGGGCAATTTCCAGCGGAACGAAATTTTCTCCGTTCACCAATGCGAGCAAAGAGAACTCCTCGCCGCTTAAAAACTCTTCGATGACAACCTTCGCGGATGCTTCGCCGAATTTCGCATCGACCATCATTTCCTTTAAGCTTGTTAAAGCTTCTTCCAGAGTCATAGCCACGGTGACGCCTTTTCCTGCAGCGAGACCGTCGGCTTTGATGACAATCGGTGCACCGACCTTTTCAATATAGGCCTTTGCTTCCACGTAATCAGTGAATACTTCAAATTCTGCAGTCGGAATATTGTATTTATGCATTAAATATTTGGCAAAGGATTTAGAACCTTCAATTTCAGCCGCTTTCCGGTTTGGACCGAATACCTTCAAACCTTCTTCCTGGAAGCGGTCGGCCAGTCCTTCCAAAAGCGGAGCCTCAGGACCGATGATGGTCAGGCCGATTTCCTGTTCCTTCGCAAACTGAACTAATTTTTCCTGCTCATTTTCATTAATGGCCACAAGCTCGGCAACATCTGTCATCCCGTCATTGCCGGGAGCAGCAAAAACCTTTTCCACCAGCGGGCTTTCGCTTACCTTTCTGCAAATGGCATGTTCACGGCCTCCACGGCCCACAACTAGTACTTTCATCATTACACCTCCGGATTAATGTTTAAAATGTCTTACTCCGGTAAATACCATCGCAATTCCGTATTCGTCTGCCATCTTAATGGAATCTTCGTCACGAATGGAACCGCCGGGTTGAATAATGGCTGTAATTCCTGCTTTTGCGGCAACCTCTACGGTATCATTCATCGGGAAGAATGCGTCAGAAGCCAATACGGCGCCTTTTGCTTTTTCTCCTGCCTGCTCAAGGGCTATTTTTGCCGCTCCGACCCGGTTCATTTGTCCGGCACCGACACCATGTGTTTTTTCCTTATCATTAACTACAATCGCTTTTGATTTCACATGTTTGACAACTTTCCAGCCGAATTTTAGCGCTTCCCACTCTTCTTCCGTAGGCTGTCTCTTTGTGGGAACAGTGATGTTTGCATCTTCAAAAGTATAGCTGTCTCTGTCCTGTACCAGCAAGCCGCCTTCAATTGAAGTCAGTTTTACTTCCGGTTTTTCCGGTCCGTCAAACGGAATGGTCAACAGACGGATATTCTTTTTCTTTGTCAAAATTTCAACAGCCTCTTCGGAGAAGGATGGTGCAATAATAATCTCAAGGAAGATTTCATGCATTTTTTCAGCTGTAGCTTTATCCACTTCACGGTTTAAAGCAACAATTCCTCCGAAAATGGAAACCGGATCTGCTTCATAGGCTTTGGAATAAGCTGTGAAAATATCCTTCCCTGTTCCCACGCCGCAAGGATTCATATGTTTAACGGCAACTGCTGCCGGCTCTGAAAATTCCTTCACAATTTGCAGCGCTGCATCGGCATCATTGATATTGTTGTAGGACAATTCCTTTCCGTGCAATTGCGTTGCATTGGCAACAGAGAATGTGGAACCGAGCGGTTTCCGGTAAAACGCTGCCTTTTGATGCGGATTTTCCCCGTAACGGAGCGTTTGCTTCAACTCGTATGTAACGGTCAGTTTTTCCGGATTTTCTTCTTTTGCCAAATTAGTCATATACTCGGCAATTAATGCGTCATATGCCGCTGTATGACGGAACACTTTGGCAGCCAGACGGCGGCGGGTTTCTTTTTGCACCTCGCCTGTTGCTTTTAATTCCTCAAGAACTGTGCCGTAGTCGGCCGGATCAACAACAACTGTTACATACTCATGGTTCTTGGCTGCTGCGCGAAGCATGGTCGGACCGCCAATATCGATATTTTCAATCGCTTCTTCCACCGTTACATCAGGTTTCTCAATGGTCTGCTGGAACGGATAAAGGTTCACACAAACTAAATGAATGGGTTGAATTTTATGCTCTTCCAGCTGCTTTTGATGGCTTTCTTCGGAAAATTTGGCCAACAGCCCGCCGTGAATATACGGATTTAATGTTTTTACACGGCCCTCGAGAATTTCCGGAAAACCGGTCACGTCATCCACACCGATGACAGGAATGCCGCTTTCTTCGATGGCTTTTTTCGTGCCGCCGGTTGAAATTAATTCAAAACCAAGTTCACTTAAACTTTTGGCAAATTCAATGATTCCGTTTTTATCTGACACACTGATCAGTGCCCGTTTTTTCATTTTTCAAGACTCCCTTCCCTCAAATTAACCCAACAGTTTCTGTAACACTGCCGGATATAATTGATGCTCGATCGCGTGAATTTTTTCCTCCAGGCTTTCCCTTGTTTCATTTTCCGATAACTCAACCGCTTTTTGGGCGATAATCGGACCTGTATCCATCCCTTCATCCACATAGTGAATCGTTACGCCGCTCACCTTTACTCCTGCCGCAAAAGCCTGTCCGATGGCATCCTTTCCCGGAAAAGCAGGCAGCAGGGATGGATGAATATTAACAATCCGTCCTTCATAGGCTTCCAACAATGTCGGACCGATTAATCTCATATAACCGGCCAGGGCAATAAAATCGATGCCTCTTGCTTTCAGTTCCTCTAAAATAGCCGTCTCATAGGCCGCTTTGTCCGCATAATCCCTTGCCCGGAATACAAATTGCGGAATGCCTTCTTTTTTCGCCCGTTCCACGGCATATGCTTCCGGCTTGTCGCATACCAACAGACAAATCTCAGCCTTCAGTCTGCCTTCCTTCACGGCATCGACAATCGCTTGGAAATTTGTGCCGCTGCCTGAAGCGAATATCGCCAATTTTTTCATAAGACTCCTCCGTGTAGAATCATTTAATGGTTACTCCTTCTCCTTCAACAACCGTTCCCATGACATAAGCTTTTTCGCCGATTTCATTAAAGAAGCGGACTGCCTCAGAAGCTGTGCTTTCGTCTACTGCAACAACCATTCCTGTTCCCATGTTAAAGATGTTATACATTTCTTGCCGCTGCAGATTGCCCAGTTTTTCCATCAGCGTAAACACCGGAGGGATTTCCCAGTTTTCTTCCTTCAGTTCCGCTCCCAATCCTTCCGAAAGCATCCGGGGAATGTTTTCAATAAACCCGCCTCCGGTAATATGGGCTAGTCCTTTTATTTCAAATTTCTTTAATGCTTGTAAAATGGATTTCACATAAATTCTCGTCGGCTTGAGAAGTTCTTCTCCCAATGTAGAGCCTAATTCTTCCACATAATCATCCAGCTTCATCTTTGCCTGTTCGAAAAAGATTTTTCTTACAAGTGAATAGCCGTTGCTGTGAATTCCGCTTGAAGCAAGGCCAATCAGCACATCGCCGGCCTTAATCTTTTCTCCGGTAATCAAGTCTGATTTTTCACAAGCACCAACGGCAAATCCGGCAATGTCATATTCATCCTCACCGTACATTCCCGGCATTTCTGCCGTTTCACCGCCGACGAGCGCACAACCGGCCTGTTGGCAACCCTCGGCCACCCCTTTGACAATGGCTTCGATTTTTTCCGGCACTTGTTTTCCGCAGGCGATGTAGTCAAGGAAATAGATTGGTTCCGCTCCCTGAACGACAATGTCATTGACGCACATAGCCACAGCATCGATTCCAATCGTGTCATGTTTGTCCATCATGAAAGCAAGCATCAGCTTTGTACCGACACCGTCCGTTCCGGATACTAACACCGGCTCCTTCAAACCGAGCGTGGAGAGGTCAAACATTCCTCCAAAACCGCCGATTCCGCCCATGACTCCGGGGCGCATCGTCTTTTGAATATGCTTTTTCATTCTGCTGACGGATTCGTAGCCGGCCTCGATATTTACTCCCGCCTGCTTATATGCATTGGCCATAAAAAGTTCCTCCTCCAAGAATTTAGCTTAGACCCCTTTCCCTGAAGGGGATTTTGAAAAGAAAGGCGACATCCCTTATGCCGCCTTTTCTAACGTTGTTCCTTTATCCGCAGTCAATCACCGCTGAACATCTGCCGGTCCCGACAAATGCAAAGCTCAGGTTTCAGCCTGTTCTTATTCTTTTTCAGAAGGATGAACCGTTGTCGGATAGATTTCTGTCGGGTATTTTCCGGTGAAACAAGCAAGGCAATGTCCCTGTGTCTCATCATCAGCTTTCTTTCCGATCGCTTCGAGAAGTCCTTCCACACTGAGAAAGGTTAAAGAATCGGCACCGATAATTTCTCTCATTTCTTCAACAGAATAATGGGCTGCCATTAACTCTTCCTTTCTTGACGGGTCAATTCCGTAGAAGCAGGGATTTTTGAACGGGGGAGAACTGATCACGACATGAACCTCTGTTGCCCCGGCATTTTTTAAGAGGGTGACGATTCGTTTGCTTGTCGTTCCCCGGACAATCGAGTCATCAACCATGATCACTCTCTTGCCCTCAACAACCCCGCGCACAGGAGAGAGTTTCATTTTTACCCCCTGTTCCCTTAAGGACTGGGAAGGCTTAATAAAAGTTCGCCCTACATATCTGTTTTTGATTAATCCCATTTCATACGGAATTCCGGATTCTTCCGCATAACCGATGGCCGCCGAAATACTCGAATCCGGAACCCCTGTAACCACATCCGCGTCAATCTTTGCTTCACGGGCAAGGATTTTTCCCATCTTTTTTCGGGCGCTGTGTACGTTAACACCCTTAATATTACTGTCCGGACGGGAAAAATAGATGTATTCCATCGCACACATCGCCTGATTGGAAGCCTTGGCATAAAATTCCGAATGAATTCCGTCATCGTTAATAATCACGAGTTCGCCCGGTTCCACATCGCGGATAAACTCCGCTCCGACCACATCGAACGCACATGTCTCTGATGCAACCACATAAGCGCCGCCAAGCATTCCGATGGAGAGGGGGCGCATCCCGTTCGGGTCAAGCGCCACCATCAGTTCAGACTCTGTCATGATTAAAAATGCATAAGCTCCCTTTAACATGGATAAAGCATTTTTCACCTGTTCTTTAATCGACGGAAGACCGGAACGGCGAATCAAGTGAGCCAGGATCTCCGTATCTGAGCTTGATTGAAAAATACTCCCCTGACCCTCCAGTTGGTTTCTCAAAGCCGTTGCATTTATGAGGTTTCCGTTATTTGCCAGAGCAAGACTCCCTGATTGGGAATGGAACAAAAGGGGCTGAACATTTTGATAACCTTTTCTCCCGATTGCTTTATAGCTCACATGACCAATCGCCGCTTTACCCTGCAATTCCTCCAGAGCTTCAAAATTGAACACCTCTGTTACCAGGCCGGGGCCCTTTGTTCCGTAGAGCTTTTTTCCGTCGGTAACAACCATTCCCGCTCCTTCCTGTCCGCGGTGCTGCAATGCATGCAAGCCATAATAGGTAATCTGGGAAGCATCAGGATGACCCCATAT
>JANWJP010000058.1 GCA_025451895.1 Robertmurraya sp. | reverse complement strand
TTCTTCACCCTTCCCCTGCAAATTCCTTACTACCCTTTCAGGGTAAAAAAATTCATAGAATAGAACTGGCAGACCGTAAGAGAATCTTTCAAACACTCTCCTTTCCTTTCCCTTAAAACCGCCCTGCCGCAAACCACAAAAAACAGGGCATGTCAACTAACAGCCCCGCTTACTAAATAAAATGCTCCGGCACCTTGTCCAAAATGCTCATGAAAGCTTCCTCTTTGGTGCGGTAAATCTTTTCGGCAATTTTTTTCACTTGCTCGGTAATCCATAAATAGGTCAATGTCCCTTCGCGGTAATCGTCCTCCCCGTACATATCAATACGGTTATCCTCCCGAAGTTTGTCAACCTGATTAAGATGGTCCGCTTTACCCTTCGGATATACGGCAAATGCTTTACCGCCGTATTGCTTAATAATTGAAAAAGCCGGAACATCACTTGGCCCGTCAGCAACATAAATCATATGCTCAAACGGAATCCGCCGTGCACTTTGTGCCAATTTGGCATTAACGTCCATTCCTTTATGGACGTTCACCCCTTTATTAATCTCAAACAACGCCCTTGTTTTTGACGTGTTATCAATGGCATATGCAATCTGTTTGATTTCAGTTTTGACGGCTTCTTCGGTTTCTTTTTCAGTTTTATGGCCGTTCCGTAAATTAGACCCAATCGGTTTTTCAATAAACTCGCAGCCCCAAATATCCTTTACATAAGGGGCAATTTTTGAGCCTCTGATCATTTCAGTCAATCCTGTGCTGACAATATAATGCTCCAGCGTGATGTGATGCTTTTTAAACTTCTCATTCTCTTCAACAATTTTTCTGACAGTTTCAAAAAACTCCGGCAATCCCTCATAAAAAATGATTTCTTTCCCCAATTCCCGCAATATTCTATTATTTAATCCTTTAAAAATCCCCTGCTCAACACAGGTTAAAAAGTGATTAAGATAAATTGTATCCTTATTTACTCTGATGCCTTGTTCAGTTCAAGATATTGTTCAATCAGCCTGTTTTTTTCCTTCCAAAATTCGGCTTCATCCACTTTGTACTTTTCAAAAATGGGTTTTTGCATATAATCCTTTGCCAATGTCTTATCAAAATCCCAAATAAGCGCGATGACATTCTGTTGGACTAATGTTTGCACTGCCAACACATCCTTTAACAAATTTTGATATAACGCGGAAGAAACCATAATTCCTGTATCTTAACAATAACACAAAATTGGCCAAAAAATACGAATCCATACATCGGGAATGGTCGGGAATGGTGACAGGCACCGAAAACAAACAAAAATGATCTTTCTATTTCTAAAATTATTATTATAAAAAATTTTCTGTATTATTGTTGAATTAAGTAGAATTTTCGAGTATATTAAATAGCATAATCTTGATTGAATTTGTTTAAAGGAGGGACAAAAGAGCATTTTTCGACAAGAATATTCACTTAATTTAAAGAGATAAATGAAAAGAAATTATTTTACCAGAAAATTGGGGGATGGGACAATGTCAGAAGCAAGAGAACTAAAAGATTTAAAAGCCAGACCACATTTAACAAAAGTGTCTGAAATTAAACCGGCTCCGGCAGAAACAAAAATTGTTATGTCAGATGCCACAGCCCTTGGCTTATTTGGATTAGCACTTATTACTTTTGTTGCATCTTCACAAAAGCTGGGATGGACAGAAGGTACAGCTTATTTGATTCCTTGGGCATTCATTCTCGGTTCTGCCGCACAGCTTTGGGCTGCAGCAGTTGACCTTAAAAACCACAACTATTTTGGCGGTATTGCTCTGGGAGCATACGGTTTATTCTGGGCAGGAGTAGGTGCTCACTGGGCAATCGGCTTAGGCTGGTTCGGTGATGTCGGTGCCAATGCAGATCCACGTCAATTAGCATTTGCTTTCCTTGCTTATTTAATCTTTTCCTTATTTATTACAGTTGCAGCTATGGAAGCAAATAAGTTCTTATTCATTGTCATGCTTTTAATTGATGTATTGTTATTGTCACTTGCATTAAGCACACTGGGAATTAATCCTGAAGTGTTCGGAAAAATTGCCGCTTACACTGAGTTCGCTATTGCTATCACTGGATTCTACGGTGCCGGTGCCACCTTCCTGAACAATTTCTTTGGCCGGACAATTTTACCACTTGGTAAACCGCTGGGAATTATTAAAAAAGGATAAAAAAGAAAAAAACATACAAAAAGGGATGATTTTCACGGAGCAGATCTGCTCTTTTGTAAGAAAATCATCCCATTTTTATCCAAGTGCCTGTCACCTAAACCATCCCGCCTGAATCATCCACAGCACTCTTTCCACTGTACATCCCCACAACAAAAATCACAAGATAGAAACTCCCCGGCCCGGATGGCAAATATAAATGTTTTCAACGGCCGGCACTTTTGACAATCTGTTCACCACGTACTGTTCGTCCTCGGGCAAACAAAGAACATGCAAATTTGGAACGGCATCAATCGTAAAATAAGCCGGAATCCCTTTAATCCTCACATTCTGAACCTGCCTCATCACTTCCAATGTTCCACTTTGCCAAAACGTAAACGGCGGGTCGGCCCCCAGGGTTGTGGCATGCATTTTTAAAGCATTCGCCTCAACAATTGGCCCCAACTTGATAATACTGCGTTCCTTGATGGCTTCCTTTGCGAGCATTAGATCTTTTTCCACCGATTCCAGCCAAACCGGATAAAAGACGGACTTCTCCACAGTCTGTCTCATTCCTTTTCTGCTTGAAATTTCCATTTCCCCGGCGGAAACGACGACAGAAATTATGCTGAGTCTCCAATCCCTTTCAGACAAAAGCTGCCCGGCAAAAGAATCCTCGCCGTCATCCCGGCTTCCTTTTTGCCATTCCACAAAGCCCCCGTACACAGAGCAGCAGGCAGGACCGAATCCCTGTCGCGCCAGCTTTGACAGTTCCTGCCGATCCATATCCAGGTCCAACGCTTTCACTGCAGCAGTCGCCAGCGCCGCAAATCCCGAAACCGATGGGGCCGTGCACGCCGAAGCCGGAACAAAACTCTCACAAGTTACTTTGGCAAATATCTTTTTCCCGGCTTTCGCCCTCACAAGATCAAGGAACCGGGATACCTCTAAAGTTATCTCCGCATCAGCCGGACGCTGATTCACGACAAGCGTATCCTTCGTGAAATTTTCACAAAACTCAACCGTTGTCGTCGTGTAAAACTGATCCAACGTCAGCGAAATACTGTTGTGCATTGGCAAAAATAACGCCTCGTCCCGCTCCCCCCAAGCTTTGATAAGGGAAATATTTGTATTAGCCCTCGCCGTTGCCTCCATAATCATCCCGCCTTTATTTGCTGATTGATCATTTTTAATTTTTGGAAAAAATAAGCCAAACTCCGCTTTGTTTGTTCATGTCCGGAAGTACCACCGTTCCCGCATGACCGGGTTCGGTCACCCCGAAAAATTATTATTAAATCTGACATCCACGTTGCCTCTAAAAAACACTCTGAACCAATCCCAAACAAAACAGCGATTATAAGTATGATTACATCACTACTTCTTATTATCGGCATTTTTTTAGGAATCTTTTAGTTGTTGCAATCGGCTACCGTATGCGCCGTCACTGCCTTAGCCTTCAAAATCAATGACCAGTAAGCCCTTAACCACCTTCACTTCAGGCATTTCACTATTCAACTGAATCCAGAATTTTTCAGCCGAATCACCAACACCGTCCAAATATCCCCGGAATAACCAGGCTTTTTTTAAAAGCAAATGATGCAAAAATCCATTTGTCATCCCGTTCTTGCGAAAACCATCTATTTTTGTCAACTAAACAAAAAAATAGGTTGACATATGTTAGATTTTCTAATATTCTTGAAATTGCGAAGTAAGAAGGGGGGATTCGTTTTGAAGGGAAAACTCAAAACGATTGAATTAACTTTAATCAGTATGTTTATTGTTTTAATCGCAATTGGTGCAAATATAACCACGATTGCTCCTTTCTTGGTGGTGGGAGGAGTACCGATAACATTGCAAACATTCTTTGCTATTTTGGCAGGTCTGGTTCTTGGAAGCCGGCTTGGAGCAATTACAACAAGCGCCTATGCGTTCATCGGATTCGTTGGCTTGCCGGTTTTCGCACAATTCATGGGAGGACCGGGGATCCTGTTAAAACCAACATTTGGTTTCATCATTTCATTTATCATTGCAGCTTGGGTTGCGGGAAAAATGGTCTCGAAAAGCAAAACAATCCCGATGTTTATCGCAGCTGCACTTACCGGTACGGCAATAAACTATCTGTTTGGCACAAACTGGTTATATTTTTCCTATAAATTCTGGGCTGAAGCGCCTGAAGGATTTTCCTACGGAATGGCTTGGCTGTGGATGATGCCGCCGCTGCCGAAAGATATCATTCTTGCTGTTGTTGCCGGATTGCTGGCCTATCGATTAAAAACAACAGTTCTTTCAAAAGGTCAGTTTAAGCAATTAAAATTGGATGCCTAAGGAGATTGCAGAATGAGAAATTGGAAAAAGCTTGCTGAAGATGTTCTACAAGGATACGAAATGACAAACGAGGATGCGCTGGAAATTCTAAACAGCCCGGATGAGGATTTGCTGGAAATTCTCCATGCCTCCTACAAAATTCGCCGCTATTATTTTGGCAATAAGGTGCGCTTAAACCAAATTATTAATACTAAATCAGGCAACTGCTCCGAGAACTGCGGCTATTGTTCCCAATCATCGGTATCGGAGGCGCCTATTGAAAAATATTACATGATGGAAAAAGAAGCCATTATCGAGGGAGCAAAAAAGGCTCATGAGATGAAGGTCAGCACCTATTGTATCGTGGCAAGCGGCCGCACCCCGAGCAACCGCGAACTCGATACAGTCATCAGTGCTGTTAAAGAAATAAAAGAACAATATCCGCTCAAAATTTGCGCCTGCCTCGGATTGTTGAAACCGGAACAGGCGGCAAAATTAAAGGAAGCGGGAGTGGACCGCTATAATCATAATCTGAATACTTCAGAAAGTCATTACGAATTCATTGCAACCACCCACACTTATCAAGATCGGGTGCAAACAGTCAATACTGCAAAAGAAGCTGGAATTTCCCCATGTTCCGGGATCATTGTCGGAATGAAAGAAACAAAGCAGGATGTTGTCGATATGGCTTTCAGTTTAAAAGCTCTTGATGCCGATTCCATTCCGGTGAACTTTCTAAATCCGATTGAAGGTACACCATTGGCGGGAACCAGGGAATTAAATCCGCGTTATTGTCTGAAGGTTCTGGCAATGATGCGGTTTGTAAATCCGACGAAAGAAATCCGCATTTCCGGCGGCCGGGAAGTGAACTTGCGAAGCCTGCAGCCGCTTGGACTATATCCGGCAAACTCTATTTTTGTCGGCGATTACTTAACAACTGACGGACAAGAAGCATCCTATGACTACCAAATGTTAGAAGACCTCGGTTTTGAAATTGACCACCAAGAACAGGCCGAAATAACTGAATCAGTGAATAAGTGAGGAACAACGGCTTCAGTCCAATTCCGAACAAACAGGTCCAAACCATAAGGTCCCAAAACTTATGGTTCAAACCGGACTGAAACATCACTCTTCAACAGGGCCCAAAACCCCGGTCCTGTTGAACAGCGGTGACGCCAATGTTCCAAACTTATAAATAGATTACTCTACTCTCGTCAATTCCATTATTAGCAGTGGATAGTAACAAACGAGTTCAAGACTAGTTCGCACATCAACAGTACCAACAAAAAGATATCCTTTAAAAAAGCAGGAAGTACGGGAACACAACCCTCCGCTGCAACACAAAGCAGCCCTCTCTCAAAACAACACCCCGTACCCCTGCTCTTTTTTTGCCTTCCTTTCGTTTTCTTTTGAATGCCTTTGGTGACAGGCACCAATTATCATTCCCTTTCATTTTTACTTTCATTTGTTTTCGTTTGTTTGAAGGTGCCTGTCACCCTAAATTCTTATTCGAACAATTCAGGATAAATGGTTTTGGCTGTGTGTTCGACGGCTTGGGCGATTCTTGGTCCCGGGCGCGACATGAGGTCCGGGTCGAATTGATAAACTTGGTTGTTTTTTACGGCTTCGATTTCACCCCAGCCTCTGCGGCTTTTGATTTCTCCGACCGGGTCATTTGTATATTTTACCGTTGTGATGATTACCTCCGGGTTCCGTCTAATTATTTCTTCTTCTGAAGGAGCAAACCAATCGTTGATATCGGCAAATATATTTTCGACTCCGGCTGTATTAAGGATTTCGTTTTGGAATGTGCTGCCCCCTGTTGTAAACAGAGACGGAGCAGGACTGATCTCCAGATAAACTCTCTTTTTTTCTTTAACACCTGCTAATTTTTCACCAATCTCTTTTACTTCATTTTTAACTTTCGAAATTAATTGTTCTCCGCTTTCTTCTACATTCATCACTTTCGCTATTTTTCTCATATCCTCATAAACTTCTTCGAAAGAAAATGTATCTGAAATGGCAAAGACTTTAATCCCCGCTTCCTTGATGGCTTCAAGTTTACTTTCATCCCGCATCAGATAAATAAAAACAATATCAGGATTTAAAGCAATGATTCGTTCAACATTAATGTCCACAAGATCCGAGACGGCTTCAATTTCTTTTACCTCTTCCGGATAATTATCATAATTTGTAACCCCTACAATCTTATCGTCAACCCCTAATGCAAAAAGAATTTCCGTCACACTTGGCGATAAGGAAACAACCCTTTCCGGAGCTTTTTCAAAAGTAAATTCCGTTCCCGTATCATCCGTAACCGTGTAGGGTTGGGTTTTTTTTCCTTGCTCATTATTTTTCTCATCCCCTGCAGTTTGTTGATTGGCTCCGCATGCTTGTAAGAAAAATAACATAAGAACAATGGATATAAGTTTGATAACTGTCATTTTCCTCATTAACTATTCCCCCGATTTCTTTCATCCTTTGATTTTATAAGACTTGCTTACGTATGGAATCTCTTCAACTTTTAATTCTTTATTTACGTACATAGCCATAGCAAAAAATAGATTCCCGAGCAAATTGGCATAATTAAACAAGATTTCCGGAACATCTTTCTCCAAGCTGACTTTGTGCAGCGCACGCACTGTCTGCAATGCATGATTGCGGCATCCGTGAATGACACAGGCTGCAGTCGAACCTTGAGGCAGCACAAACAGACCGGCCTTTTCCTTTACATCCTTTATCTTCGCCATGTAAAAATCATACATGTCATCCAGTCTGCGCAGATCTTCATCATGAATGGCCAGTTTTCCCCGTACTGAGCCATTCAGGTGATAAACCATTTCCAGCAGGTACAACAAATCCTCATGTACTGTTACTATTTCTTTCGTTAAAGAGGCTGCATAACCAATTTGCACAGCCAGGGCATCCGCCTTGATCTCAAAATCAACCGTTGATTTTGCTTCGCGGATCAAGGTATAGCATAAATACTGCCGGTTCTTTTCGCCCATTTTCCTCCTCCTTATTTTTTAAGAGTATTCCGTCATTTCATATTTCCGGATATGTTCGCTAGTGAATCCCTGCTGTACTTCTTCGGAATAAAAAAACCGCCCGGAACATCGGACGGCTTGGGATCAACTGTTAATACTTAGATATTAATAGATGACTGCCGTACAATCCTCTTAACTTCCGAAGAGTCATATACGATCAAGAAAAGGCAGGTCTCCTGGCTTATGCTTCATCTTACTCTAAGAACCTTCCCGCTTGAAACAACGGATATCCGTTGCACAAACAGTGGCACTTCTTATTTCATCAGCACTTACAGTTGCGGAAACAGCTTCGGAATTTCACCGAATTCCCTATTAAGCCCTTAAAAAGGCGCCTTATCTCTGCAAGGATATTCACTTGTAACACCATTTTACAATAACCGACAACAGAAAAAAAGAAGAACTATCCACCATTGGAAACAATTTTCAAGAATGCCCGGACCGGTGCCGAAAATGTGCTGTGCAAACGTTGCAGCGGATAACAGTGCGGCAGAGGACGGGGAAGCCGGACAAATGCCGGCACCCCTTTTCATTTACTTTCGTTTGCTTTCGTTTGTTTGAAGGTGCCTGTCACCTAAAGGTTTTTTGCCACTTCATATGCACCCCAGATTGCATACATGATGTTTTGGACTTTGTTGGAGTCACCGATGTTGTGGACAGGAACGGGCATATCCCGCAATTCTTCGTATAGCTTGTTGTTTTCTTTGTAGCCCACTGCACCAATAACAGTGTCCGCCGGGATCGTGGATACATCTTCGCCTTTTGCAATGACTACTTCGTTCGGACGGACTTCTTTAACTTCCGTACTGGTGTGAATGCTTACTTTATGATATTGCAGCAACTCCGTCAGCATTTGATAGTTCATAAACGGCATGCCATGCGGTCCGCCCAAAATCACAGGAAGTCTTTCAATTATCGTTACTTTTTTGCCTTGTTGTGCAAGCCATAATCCTGTCTCACAGCCAACCAGCCCCCCGCCGATAATAACCACATTTTCACCGGCAGATTTTCTGCCCATCAGCACATCATCTACAACCAGTACGTCTTTAAATTCGTCCCCTTCCAGAATAATCGGTTTGGAACCGGTCGCAACGACAATTTCATCTGCACCAAATTCAGCGACGTTCTCCTTTGTAACTGTCGTATTTTTCCGCACATCCACACCAAGGATCTCCAATTGGCGTTCATACCACTTTATTAAACGGCGATGATAACGTTTAAAAGACGGAACTCCTCCCGGGATCACATTCCCGCCAAGTTGTTCGGACTTCTCCGCTAAAATAACTTCATGACCTCGGACTGCCGCCACTCTGGCTGTCTCCATTCCTGCCACACCGCCGCCGACAACAAGAATCTTTTTCTTGCGTAGAGCCGGTGTTAATCCATAAATGGTCTCCCTGCCACAAGCCGGGTTAACGGCACAACTGACAGGACCGGCCCCAATCCTGCCAAGGCAACCTTCATGACATCCCAGGCAAGGACGAATTTCGTCGAGACGCCCGGTTCGCAATTTTTCCGGATATTCCGGATCAGTTAAAAGCTGACGGCCGTAACTGACAATATTACAGGATTTTCCAATCGCTTCTGCCGCTATATCCGGATCTTCCATACGGCCCGCGAGAATAATAGGAACATCTACTTCCTTCATTAAAAGTTCCCCAAATTCCCTGTACATACCTTCATACTCAAAATACATCGGCGGATGATTCCAGTACCAGGAGTCATAGGTTCCGGCATCCACATTCAGGGCATCGTAACCGGCTTTAACCAAAATTTTCGCTGCTTCAATTCCTTCTTCAATATCCCTGCCGGCCTCAGTAAATTCTTCTCCCGGCAGCGCTCCTTGGCGCAGTCCTTTCATCATACTTTTCAAGCTGTACCTTAACGAAACCGGAAAATCCTTGCCGCAGGCCTTTTTAATGCCCTGGACAATTTCAATAGCGACGCGGAGACGGTTCTCCAAGGTTCCGCCATATTTGTCAGTCCGCTTATTATAAAAAGCAATGGCAAACTGATCCAGCAAGTATCCTTCATGAACAGCGTGAATTTCCACTCCGTCAAAACCGGCACGTTTACAAATAACAGCCGATTCAACAAATTTTTTGATCATTTTCTGTATTTCTTCTTCTGTCATTTCACGGTGAATAACTCTGGGGTCAAAACGGTTTTCCTGCTCAGATGGGGCAATATTCTTAGAAGCAAATCCGGGGAGTGCACTGCGTCCAAGCCCTCCGGTCAATTGGACAATGATCTTCGTTCCGTAAGCATGAACGCGCTCATTCATCTGGGTTGCACTGTGTATAAATGCAAGCGGGTTGGCTGTCGGGCAAGGAATGCCAAATGGCGGAATTCCCTCTATAGTTGTGTCAACAGAGCAAAGACCGGTAATGATTAGGCCGATTCCACCCTTGGCCCGTTCCACATAGTAATCTTGAATGCGCTGATTAAATCCCCCGAATGGATCGGCATATCCGACCGGGCCCATAGGCGCCATCGACATCCTGTTTTTTAATTTCAATTTTCCAATACTCGCAGGCTCAAATAGCTTTTTGTATTTTTCGTTCATCAAAATTCACCTCATTTAAAAATTTGATAACTATCAGGAATTCTCAAAAAAAGACAACTGTAGTAGCGAATGTCTTAAAATAGGGAAAACTGTGTATACACCATGCAGATGCTGAATGAATAAATTGATAAACGGCAAAGCTGAATTCTAATAAGATTTAAATATGTTTCCTCCTTCCCGCATCTCTGTAATAGCTGCCAGTACAACTGCTACAATTTCAATCTAGCAATTCGCACAATAGTTATCAGTTTGAATTGTCACTTTCAACCATGAAACTTATGTTAATTCTGAAATTAAATCTCAATTGTGACCAAAAAATATAGTCACTCCCCCTTCTCCGTCCTTAAACCGGAAATTTCTTTGAGCAGAGAACAATATCTATAAATCCGAAAACAAAAAAACCTGCAAGAAATCATTCCTTGCAGGATTTCATCCGTTGAATTGAGAGGCCGGGAACCGGGACATTCCCCCGGGGACTCGGTGAATGAGCTCCCCGGTCGAACTTATCACTTACTTTCGTTTATTTTCATTTACTTAAAGGTGCCTGTCACCTCTGGCCATTTTACTTTCATTTATTCTCATTTGCTTGAAGGTGCCTGTCACCCGCCTAACCCATCTACCTGCCCGCATATCCATCCGGGTTCTTCTTATGCCAGTTCCAGGCATCTGTGATAATTTTTTCAAGTGAGTTGTATTGCGGGTTCCAGCCCAGTATTGTTTTTGCCTTTTGTGATGATGCGATGAGGATAGCCGGGTCTCCCGCTCTGCGCTCCCGGATTTCAGACGGGATGCCGTGGCCGGTTACTTTTCTTGCGACATCAATGACCTCTTGAACGGAATAGCCGTTGCCGTTTCCAAGATTGAAAATCTCACTTGGATGGTCTTTTCGCAAATACTCCAGCGCCAGGAAATGAGCGGAAGCCAGATCCATCACATGGATATAGTCTCTGATACAGGTACCATCGTCTGTCTGATAGTCATCGCCGAAAATATAAATCTTTTCCCGTTTGCCGAGAGGAACCTGAAGAATCAAAGGAATCAAGTGGGTTTCCGGGTTGTGATCCTCGCCGATTTCCCCGCTTTCATGGGCACCGGCCGCATTAAAATATCTCAGTGAAACATAGCGGATTCCGTAGGCCCGGTCGAACCATTTCATCATTTTCTCCATCGCCAGCTTTGTTTCCCCGTATGTATTCGTCGGATTTGTCTCATTTTCCTCCAGAATCGGAATTTGCTTCGGCTCTCCGTAAGTTGCCGCGGTCGATGAAAATACAATCCGCTTCACATCATTCTCCTTCATCACTTCAAGCAGACACATCATCCCGTAGACATTATTGTCATAGTACAAGAGGGGATTTTCCATACTTTCGCCGACAAGAGAGTTGGCCGCAAAATGAATCACCGCTTCAATCTCATGGGCCTTAAACACCTTGTCAAGCGCCCCTTTATCCCTTAAATCAATTTGATAAAAATGGTCAACAGAAACGGACTTGCGGTGGCCGCTCTGTAAATTATCAACGACAATGACATCTTCATTTTGCTCTAAAAAATATCTGACTGTATGGGACCCGATATAACCGGCCCCTCCGGTAATCAAAATAGACATATGTATTATAAAACCTCCTGGCATTAGAAAACTTTCCTGCTGTTTCTAATATATAGGAAATTTCCCGTACTTACAAAAGGGATTTTTAATATACGCCTCTGCCGCATTACGTCCCGAAAAACGCACTGCAACTCCGCAAACCTTGACCCGTTCCCGAAAACCGTTAAATCTGCGCTTTTCACCATCCATATTTTAATCTAATTGCAAAAAAACTGAACAACATTGCATCAGAAAATTCGCTGTCCATAAAGCAGCACCTTCCCGTACCACCCAATCCAAGCCGTAACCAACCCTATCCTTATTAATGCCAAATATTGCCCGCCCACTTTATGGCACAAAATCAAAACCACCCGTGTGAACGGGTGGTTTGTTCTACGGCTGAAAGCCTCTGTTCCTGGCCAGCCCTTCAAAGGGCACTGAATTGTCCGCCAACCGCACTACTTTTCCGGCAACCCTCGAAGGGTCACTGCTTATTTCCTTATATTTTTCCCTTTACTTCCTCTCCGGTGAATGGATCTATGTATTCCATTATACTCAGTTGCTCTGCAACTATATCATCTTTGATTTCGTATATATTCTTCTATCGCCTTTTTGTTTCTCCCTACTGTATCCACATAAAATCCTTTACACCAAAATTTTCTGTTCCCGTACCGATATTTTAAGTTTGCATGCCGGTCAAAAATCATGAGACTCTCTTTCCTTTTAGATATCCCACAAATGAAGATACACTTATCTTTATTGGAATACTGACTAGCATGTGAATATGGTCTTTACATGCAGCAGCTTCTATAATTTCTACACCTTTTCTTTCACATAATTGTCTCAGTATTAGTCCAATATCCTTTTTTAACTTCCCATATATTGTTTGTCTCCTGTACTTTGGAGCAAACACAATGTGATACTTACAATTCCATTTAGTATGTGCTAAACTGTTTAAGTCAGACACGATAGATCCCTCCTGGTTGTTTATTTTGGTTGGTGGACCAAAATCTATTGTAACACCTGGAGGGAGCCTTTTTTTGATACAACGCTGAAAGCTTTCCGGAACCATACGCCTGGCGTATGGTTTTCTTTATCCAAAGAGAAAAGGCACATTTAGCTGAAGGAACCGCTAAATGTGCCTTTGTACTTTTCACAAATGTTTATTATATCTAATAGAACTCCCTATATTTCTTTAAAAAGTAAAGGTAGTATTTTACCTTGTCCCCCAACTCTAAAGGTCTCCTGATTGTTCGAGAAGTTCTTTCATAAAAGGAATAAGTTCATCTCTTATTTCTTCATTTTTCATGGCAAACTCTATAGTCGTTTTTACAAAGCCAATCTTTTCACCTACGTCATATCGGCGCCCTTCAAATACATATGCAAATACCCGCTGAATTTGGTTAAGCTTTTGGATAGCATCAGTCAGCTGAATTTCGCCCCCGCTTCCCTTTTCCTGCCTATCAAGAAACATAAAAATTTCAGGGGTCAGAATATATCGTCCCATTATAGCTAAAGTTGAAGGGGCAGTTCCTTTTTCCGGCTTTTCAATAAAATTCTTGACTTGATATCGGCGGCCAATTTGTAGTTCAGGCTCAATTATTCCATATCGGTAGGTTTCTTCCTCAGGTACATGTTGGCAGCCAATAATTGAAGAGTGAGTTTCTTCATATTGCTCTATTAATTGCTTCAAACAAGGTGTTTCACTTTGAACAATATCATCACCTAAAAGCACTGCAAAAGGTTCATCTCCAATAAAATGTCGTGCACACCATACTGCATGTCCCAAACCTTTTGGTTCCTTCTGACGAATATAATGAATATTTGCCAAATTAGTAGAAAATTGCACTTCCTTCAGCAGATCAAGTTTTCCCTTTTGAGTCAGATTAGCCTCCAACTCATAATTAATATCGAAATGATCTTCTATGGCCCGTTTACCTTTACCAGTTACTATAATAATATCCTCAATTCCAGAGTTAACAGCCTCTTCAACTATGTATTGAATAGTAGGTTTATCAACTATCGGAAGCATTTCCTTCGGCATAGCCTTTGTAGCCGGCAAAAACCTCGTTCCCAGGCCTGCAGCAGGAATAATTGCCTTTCTGATCTTTTTCACCAAAATCACACCTTTATTATTTCTGTATTAATTTGTTAACAAATATTATTTAAATATATTGTATCACTAGCGTCGCATGAATAGAGATTGAATTTTCAGTTTATGGTTTTTAGATTTTTATTGAAAAATTTAAAACGCTAAATAAACGGTAGTAAACATCCATTTTTTAACAATATAACCTGTGACGAGTGCGA
>JANWJP010000057.1 GCA_025451895.1 Robertmurraya sp. | reverse complement strand
CTGATCTTCTCGGTTTTGAGGGCATTTATGAAAACAGCCTGGATGCTGTCAGTGATCGTGACTTCATTCTGGAATTTCTGTCAGCCAGTTCAATTTTGATGATGCATTTATCAAGGCTGGCTGAAGAAATTATTCTTTGGTCATCGCAGGAGTTCCGTTTTATTGAACTTGATGACAGCTTTTCAACGGGCAGCAGCATTATGCCGCAAAAGAAAAACCCTGACATGGCCGAATTGATTCGGGGAAAAACCGGACGCGTATACGGGAATTTAATGGGTCTTCTCACTGTCTTGAAGGGACTTCCGCTTGCCTATAATAAGGACATGCAGGAAGATAAAGAGGGCATGTTTGATACGGTAAAGACGGTAACCGGTTCATTGAAGATTTTTGCCGGAATGATTCGGACAATGAAGGTTCGTACGGAGGAAATGGAAAAAGCGACGAAAAATGATTTTTCTAATGCGACAGAATTGGCCGATTATTTATACAGTAAAGGCGTTCCGTTTCGGGAAAGTCATGAAATTGTCGGCAAGCTGGTGTTAACCTGTGTGCAGAAAAACTGTTATTTGGCTGATTTGTCGCTGGAAGAGTTTAAGGAAGCGAACCCGCTTTTTGAAGAAGATATTTATCATGTTTTGAAACCGGAAACGGCTGTTCAAAGGAGAAACAGTGCAGGCGGAACAGGTTTTGAGCAGGTTCGGATTGCTTTGGAAAAAGCAAACCAAATCCTTGGAAAATAAATCATGCTGCAGTTAATAAGGCTGTCTTAAAAGGGGGTGCGCCCTTTTGAGACAGCCTTATTATTATTATTCATTTCTTACGATTAGCACATCAACCTTTGAATGGCGAGCAATGTTTTCAGAAACGCTTCCAATTAGGAATCTTTCTACGGCATTTAACCCTGTTGCTCCGCAGACAATTAAATCCGCTTCATGTTTTTTGGCAATTTCCCTGGGAATCTTTATTTTTGGTGAACCATAGTCAATGACGTACTCAACTTCAGTTACGCCGGCATCCACAACCTGCTTTTTGTAATTTTCCATTAATTCAGTGGCAAATAAATCTGCACGTTCTGCAATCGTGCTGTCATATGCTTCCACTGTGGCGAATGTCCGCGTATCAATGATGTGCGCCAGAATAATTTTTGCATTATGTCTTTTTGCTACGTCGATTGCTTTTTTCAGAGCTCTCTCTGCTTCCTTTGAACCATCAACTGCTACTAATATATTTTTATAAGTGAGACTCATATGATTCCCTCCTTTTCTAAATTATACTACTTTTTAGAAAGAATATCTGTAACAAAATTTCGAATGATGCATATATAGGAAAATATTCTTGAAAAAAGGATAACAAAGAAGCAAATTGCTTTCGGGATGAACGGATGTCACATCCTTGGGAGCGGCTCAGGCAAAAAGAATAAGAATAAACGGCTCCTCTTTTAACAAAGAAAATACGGGGAGGCTGGACATAAAATTTGCCATGGATAACGGACATCATTTCATATGTATTGTTCCGCGGCATGACAGCTTCTTTAATAAATTCTTCCCTAAATCATCTTTATAAATGCAGTATTGATTCTTTAATTTAAATGCAAAGCGCAGCAGTTTTCCCATCTGCCGCCATGGTGGTGTTTTTTGCTTAATCACTATGGCTGTTTTTGCTGTTAAAGGGGCAAAAATTATTTATTTGAACATTTTTGAAAAGTGGATTTGGGCAATAAAAAAAGAATTTTCAAGGCATGGCAACAGGAAATGGGAAACTGCTGTCTGATAAATTTTAAAATTCTCTTTATTCATCTTATGCAAAGATGATATAGTATGATTAAAATGTTTAGCGAGGAATTAATCGAGGGGGAATAAATTTGCGTATCGGTGTACCTAAAGAAATAAAAAACAATGAGAATCGGGTTGCAATAACACCGGCGGGAGTACAGGAATTAGTCCGCCATGGACATGATGTGTATATAGAAACTGAAGCGGGGCTCGGTTCCGGCTTCAAAGATTCCGAATACAGAACGGCTGGAGCCACGATTGTGAGCAGCGCGGCAGAAGCCTGGAATGCAGATTTGGTTATGAAAGTGAAGGAGCCGCTCCCGTCTGAATATAAGTATTTTCGTGAAGGATTAATGATCTTTACGTATTTGCATTTAGCAGCAGAACCGGAATTAACAAAGGTTTTACTGGAAAAAAAGATTACTGCCATCGCTTATGAAACGGTGCAATTGCCGGATAAATCCCTGCCGTTGCTGACGCCGATGAGTGAGGTTGCTGGCAGAATGGCTGTTCAGGTAGGGGCCCAGCTGCTTGAAAAAGTAAAGGGAGGAAAAGGCATTCTTCTCGGGGGAATTCCCGGAGTTAAACGGGGAAAAGTTACAATCATCGGGGGAGGAATGGTTGGAACCAATGCAGCCAAGTTGGCTGTCGGTCTGGGTGCGGAAGTAACCATTATTGATGTGAATCCAAAACGGCTCCGTGAGCTTGATGATATTTTCGGAAGAAATGTTACGACCCTGATGTCTAACCCATATAATATTGCTGAATCTGTGAAAGAATCGGATTTGGTAATCGGGGCCGTTCTTATTCCGGGAGCAAAGGCTCCAAAGCTTGTTACGGAGGAAATGGTTGAAGCGATGTCGCCGGGTTCAGTGATTGTTGACATTGCCATTGACCAGGGAGGTATTTTTGAAACGACAGACCGGATGACGACCCATGATAATCCAACCTATTATAAATACGGTGTCGTCCATTATGCTGTGTCAAATATGCCGGGAGCAGTTCCAAATACGGCAACAACAGCATTAACAAACGTTACCGTGCCTTATGCCCTGAAAATTGCTGACAAAGGTTTTCTTGCCGCTGTATTGGAAGATGAATCACTATTAAAAGGGGTAAACACCTATCAGGGGCATTTAACATATGAGGCTGTCGCTATGGCTCATAATTTGCCATATACCCCGATCAAGGATCTTCTCAGCCAGCCGTAAATAACATATTTGTAAAAAATGCCGGTTTAGCGTTTTATTGCGGTGAACCGGCATTTTTATGGCCAGCCCGGACAGGGGGGAAGCTTTAAACAGTGCATGGGCTGTTTAAGAAATAATCTTCAATTCTTTCGGATATTTTGTCAGTACTTCTGCGCCATTGTCTGTAATAAGAACATCATCTTCAATTCTGACACCGGCTGTTCCAGGGATGTATATGCCGGGTTCGATTGTAAAAAACATTCCTTTTTCAAGAATCAGGGGATTCGTTTCAGTGATTGAAGGGTATTCATGAACGCTTATCCCGAGCCCGTGTCCGAGACGGTGTGTGAAATATTCGCCGAAGCCCGCGCCGGCAATGATGTTTCTGGCAGTTAAATCAACATCAGCGCAGCTTACCCCTGCCCTGCTTGCTTCAATTGCAGTGAGCTGGCTTTTTAAAACAATGTCGTAAATTTCCTTTTTCCTGTCATCAATATCGCCATAAGCGACGGTTCGGGTAATATCAGAGCAATATCCGTCAATGACCACGCCTAAATCAAACAGAATGAAATCTCCTTTTTGAACTTTTGTCTGTCCGGGAACTCCGTGGGGAGAAGCGCTGTTTGCTCCCGTGAGAACCATTGTATCAAAGGACATTTTTTGAACTCCCTTTTTCTTCAGTTCATATTCGATGGCAGCCAAAATTTCCAGTTCTGTTTTTCCCTCGCGGATTTCGGCACAGCCTGCTTCAATGGCATAATCGGCAAGGGCGCAGGCTTTTCTTAAGCGGGCAATTTCATCCGCATCCTTAAACATGCGGAGCTGTCGCAGTTTTTCTTCGGCAGATACAATTTTTGTCCCGGAAAACCGATGTAAAATTTCTTCGTATCTGACCACATTCAGATGTTCCTTTTCAACTGCAATCTTATCAAAGGCTTTAATCCTCGTTTTTACCGCTTTTTCAACCAGTTCCCAAGGATTTTCAATATCACTGTAGGCAAGGATGTCAAATTCCCAGCCTGCCTCCTTAACGCTTTCTTTTTCCATTGCCGGGCAGATTAAAAAAGGTTCTTTTTCTTGAAAAACTGCCAACCCTAACAGCCGTTCATGAGGGTCACTGTAAAAGTTGCTCAGGTAAAAAATATTTTCCGTTGAAGTAAGAAAGGACACCGCAATGTTTTCCTCTTGCATCCAGGAACTTAGTTTTAATATTCTCTCGTTCATTGAAGAACCCCCTCGAAAATAAGACTTATAAATTCGTTCAATATAATATGAGGCTATGGTAACTTTAAACAAAAGAATGACAAAAAGCAATTTCTTACAAAGAAAAAATCAATGATTATTTGAAAAGATTTTTCTGTTTTTCTGTCTGCCGGCGTATTAACATTTTTGTTTCGAACAGAGTGTGAATGGATGTTATAAAAACAAAAAACTTTTACTTTTTTGTTATTTTGGTTATAAGGTTGAAGAAGGAAAGCCGCAGTTTTTGTTGAAATAAAGTAACAGAGGATCATTTTTGAAAGGAGTACAGGAAATGTTAATTTCTTATCATGGCCATGCTGTTGTAAAAATTGAAACGAACGGGAAAACATTATTGATTGATCCCTTTATTACAGGCAATTCTCTCACAGATTTAAAGGTCGATGAGGTTAAGCCGGATTACATCCTGTTGACCCACGGCCATGCGGATCATATTGGGGATACGGTTCAGTTGGCCAGGGAAAATAATGCACTCGTCATTGCCACTCCGGAAATTGCCACCTTCTTAGGCTGGCAGGGAGTCGAAAATTGTCACGGCATGAATATTGGAGGCAGTTATGAGTTTGAATTTGGAAAGGTAAAAATGACCCAGGCTTTCCACAGCACCGGATATGAAATAGGAAACAAAGAAATTATTTATTTGGGAATGCCGGCCGGCCTGCTTATTACTATTGAAGGCAAAACCATCTATCATGCCGGAGATACTTCGCTGTTTGGGGATATGAAATTAATTGGCGACAGGCATCCGATTGATCTGGCTTTCTTGCCGATTGGCGACAATTTTACAATGGGTCCGGAAGATGCCGCTTATGCGGCTGAACTGTTGGGGGCTAAAACTGTTGTTCCAATCCATTATAATACTTTCCCTGTTATTAAGCAGGATCCGCAGAAATTTGTGGATATGCTGCCGGAAGGAAAAGGAATAGTTCTTAATCCCGGGGATTCAATTGAATTTTAAAAAATGGCTGTCTTCTGAAGGAAAATTCCTTTCGGAAGACGGCCTTTCTTTTTTGGAAATCAGCTTTACGCCTTCGGATGCCCGGACTTATTTTTGGCCTGTCTGCATATGATAGAGAAAAAGTATGTAAATTGTAAATGAGGTGTCAAGATGAACAAAAACAAGTATTTTCTTTATTTGCTGCTGTGCGGATTGCTTTTATATTACGCCATTCCTCATCTTCCATTACATGGGGAGGGTCCGGGGGTGCTATTTTCCTTTGCATGGCTGACCCTGCTCCTATTTGCTATTGCCGGAAACATGGCGCGGCTGCTATTTTCACCGCGCAAAAACGCTGTGCGAAAAAAAGTGGTTTCGGTAAAGGTGAAAAAAGGTGTCTCATCCCGCCAATATTTAAGAGGATCATAGTACAGCAAACGGGTAAAAAGGGGAAGATCGTCCCGAAAATGTGTAAAAAAGAGTATTAAATCCCAAAACACGGAAAAACGAGGATAAAAATAGTTATTTTGCAAGAGTACGAATTGAATCTGCCGGTCTTTTCACCTTATAATAGAGTTGTGATCATATATTAATGTAGTAAACAGGTGGAGGGTGAAGGACTTGGCCACAAAACATGAACAAATTTTAAGATATATCGACCAACTGCCGATTGGAGAAAAAATTTCAGTAAGACAAATTGCCAGAGCGCTGAACGTAAGTGAAGGAACAGCTTACCGGGCTATTAAGGAGGCTGAGAATCAAGGCTTTGTCAGCACGATTGAGCGCGTCGGAACCATTCGGATTGAGCAAAAGAAAAAAGAAAATATTGAAAAGCTTACTTACGCAGAGGTCGTAAATATTGTGGATGGTCAAGTGTTGGGCGGACGTGCCGGACTTCATAAAACCCTCAACAAGTTCGTGATTGGGGCCATGAAGCTTGAAGCGATGATGCGCTACACAGGCGCCGGAAATCTGCTCATTGTTGGAAACAGGACAAAAGCTCATGAGTATGCCTTAAACGCAGGCGCAGGTGTGTTAATTACCGGGGGATTTGATACTGATGAAGAAGTAAAAAAGCTTGCAGACAAGCTTGAACTCCCGATCATATCGACCAGCTATGATACCTTTACCGTAGCGACCATGATTAACCGGGCCATTTATGACCAGTTAATTAAAAAGGAAATTATTCTTGTTGAGGATATATTAACGCCGCTGGAAAAAACGTATTATCTTAAGGTAACAGATAAAGTGGAGAGATGGCTGGAATTAAACAGAGAGACTACTCACAGCCGCTATCCGGTTGTGGACCAAAACTTAAAGGTTCAGGGAATTGTCACGGCAAAAGATGTGTTAGGAATTGACAGTGATAAATCGATTGAAAAAATCATGACCAAAAACCCCATGACTGTCAGCGTAAAAACAAGTGTTGCTTCTGCAGCCCATATGATGGTTTGGGAAAGCATTGAACTTTTGCCCGTTGTGGATGACAACGGAAAATTAAAGGGAATTATCAGCCGCCAGGATGTTTTGAAGGCCATGCAGACAAGCCAACGGCAGCCGCAAGTCGGTGAAACAATTGATGATATTATCACCAGTCAGTTAATATTAGCCAGAGGAAAACACAAAAATGATGATATATATCGTTGCGAGATCACACCGCAAATGACTAATCATCTCGGAACCGTTTCTTACGGAGTTCTGACCACCCTGATTACAGAGGCTGCAAACGGTGTTTTAAAAGGCTTCAAAAAGGGAGAACTTGTTGTTGAAAATATCACCATCTATTTTCTTAAACCGGTGCAAATGGACAGCATGCTGGAAATTCATCCCCATATTCTTGAGGCGGGGCGCAGGTTTGGGAAACTGGATGTGGAGATTTTTAACGAAGGAAAACTGGTTGGAAAAGCGATGATGATGTGCCGAATACTTGATCGCGGTTAACGGAAAACTGGATGGTGTACAAAAAGAAACCGGCTCATTTTTGGCCGGTTTCTTTTTCCTGCATATTCTTATCTGTCTTGACGGGCAGATTGCTCCGTTTTTACAATTAACAGAGGGAGATAGTGTTTATATTTTTTATATCCGCCCCATATATTAATGATACCCAGTAAGATAAATACAGTGCCGACGATAATTCCCGGGACTGAAAGCCGGATATATATTTGATTTGCGCCAAAAAGGGCAATGAAAAATCCGAGAGACATGGAAGCCTTGGCGGATAACCATTGTTTTTCAGAATGCCCTTTTGAACGGAAAACCTTTATTTTATAAAATATGTAAAATATGAATGCGACGATAAACAATAAAATTAATACAGGCATCATTTCCCTCCTGTTATTTTTTATGTATTTTAACAATTTTGTAATTTTTTGTCCAATCATACCGTTTTCAGGCCTGTTGTTATGAAGTTTTCCGCAGACAGTGCACAGAATAGCAGACAGTGCACAGAATAATTGTATAAAATTAAGTTCGATTAAAGGAGAAAAGTAATGATAGGAGAAATTATCAAAGCCATAAAAAAATATGAAACAATTATCATTCACCGCCATGTCCGTCCCGATCCGGATGCATACGGTTCGCAGGGGGGACTGGCGGAAATAATTAAAGCGTCCTTTCCGGGAAAAAAGGTCTATACGGTGGGGAAAGAGGAACCATCGCTGAATTATTTGCACCGTCTGGACACGATTCCAAATGAAACTTATGAGGGAGCGCTTGTTATTGTAACAGATACAGCCAATATGGAACGAATTGATGATGGGCGCTACAAACTCGGAGATATGCTCATAAAAATAGATCATCATCCCAATGATGAGCCATATGGTGATCTTGTTTGGGTCGATACCAATGCCAGTTCCTGCAGCGAAATGATTTACGAGCTATATTTGCATGGGAAGAAAGCCGGGTTAAAAATGTCCGATGAAGCAGCAAGACTTCTTTATGCGGGAATTGTAGGGGATACGGGCAGGTTTCTTTACCCAAACACGACAAATAAGACTTTTACATATGCGGGAGAATTAATAGAATACGATTTTTCCCGCACTGAGCTGTTGGATCAAATGAATGAATTGCCTTTAAATATTGTTAAACTGAATGGTTACATTTTTGAGAATTTCAAGATGTCCGAAAACGGCGCAGCCTCTGTGGTACTGGATAAAAAGCTGCTTGAAAAATATAATGCGGAACCTTCACAGGCATCGCAGCTGGTAAGTACTTTGGGCAGTGTAGCCGGAATTAAAGCCTGGGTGTTTTTTGTTGAAGAAGAGGGGGAAATTCGTCTCCGTTTCCGTTCCAAAGGCCCGGCTATTAATGAACTTGCCAAAAAATACGGGGGCGGCGGACATCCGCTTGCGGCAGGGGCCACCATATACTCATGGGATGAAATGGATCGGGTTTTGGAGGATATTGAAAGGCTTTGTGAACAAGATGAAAATATGTAATCCAGATGAAAAACCAGATACATTTTTAAAGGCTGTCTCACAATTGTTTTGAGACAGCCCGTGCAAATGCCGGACTGGCACAAGAGCTTTTTCCATGATGATTCTTTTTAGACCTCAAGGCGGATCGTCAGCGTAATGGAGAGCGTTGTATAAAAGACGATGCTTTTTACTTCAAGTCTGTATTTTTTATCATGTGCAATGTGAATCCGGTTTTCAATGGTCTGTTCTATAAGGTCTCTGCTTTGAAAGGCATATTCAATATCTTTTGCGAGCAGTGTTTTTAAATCATCTTCAACAGCCTTTGTCATTTCGTGAAGAGTGTAGAGATCCAGGTGGTATTTTTCGCCGTCAATGATTTTTATTTTAATTTCTTGAATGGTCAGCTTTTTTTGATTTTCTTTATTTAATTTTTCGACATCTGCCTGCCAGATTGCTTTTTCTTTAATTAATTCCTGGATTTTTTTTGCTTGTTCCTTATTTTCTTTACTATATTCCTCTTGCCATTTGCCGAAAATGTACAGGAATATACACCAGCTGATCAGGGCGCCGATTGCCATTCCGGAAAACAGCTTTTGCCATTCTTTTTTTTTGTATGCAGGCGGTATTCTCATTGGGAAATATGCTCCCCTGTCAGCCAGTTAATTATGAGTGCACCGGTCTTTGCGCCTCCGAGAGCGGACAGGATCAGGAGGAATTGTTTAAAAATGTCCTTCGTTTCTCCGTCAAAAAGTCCTTTTTCAAATTTATAGACTGCATCGAAAGTACCGCCAATGGCTGCTACAATGGCCCAAATTCGAATGGAGGAGGAAATACGGAATATTTCCGTCATCGGGGGCTTTCCTGTTAAAAAAGCGCTGATACCCCCGATTAAAGCGCCGCCCAGCAACACGCCCAGAGCAATAAAATAGCTGTCCAGCAAATGTGTAAGAAAAGGCTGTTCACCCATTGGAATCATTCCTCGCCATAAACAAATTCTGCCAAAACGGGCCTATTGGCAGGACATTTTTTAGAATAAAAGAATCTACTAATAAATCATATGGACAAACCGGCTGAATTATGTTTGTTACAGAAAATCACGGGGAATTTTTTTTTTGCAATTTTCCGCTGTTTGATTGGCGTGGAAGCCAACGAAACATTAACGGTGAATAGCCTTTTAGAAAGTGAAGTTCTATAATAGAAAGTATAAGGACATCGAAAAAGGGGGGATATCCTTGACATTTGTTCATCTTCATGTTTACAGCGCCTACAGTCTTTTATCCAGTACGGCCAACATTGACAATCTCGTGAGCAATGCAAAAAAGAAAGGATTTTCTGCAATTGCTTTGACAGACTATAATGTTATGTACGGTACTTTTGCCTTTTATAAGGAGTGTGTAAAGCAGGGCATAAAACCAATTATCGGATTAACTGTAGACGTGATGAGTATTGTGGAGGAACAAGAGGCCTACCCCCTCGTATTACTGGCAAAAAACCAAAAGGGATATCAAAATCTCCTGAAGATATCAAGCGCGGTGCAGACAAAAGCGAAGGAAGGGCTTCCTGTTAAATGGCTGAGGGCATATTCAGAAGGATTGTTTGCTTTTACGCCGGGCCTGAAAGGGGAAATTGAGACAAATCTCCTTCGCGGAAATTTGGAGAAAGCATTGCGTTGTACGGAGCTCTTTAAGGAAATTTTTGAATCTCAGAGCTTCTTCCTTGCTGTTCAAGATCACGGTCTTGAGAAGGAAAAGCAGTTGATAAAAGATCTGGCGCAAATTTCCGGGAAAACCGGAACCGGTCTTATTGCGACTAATGAAGTTTTTTATTTGGAAAAAGAAGATTCCTTTGCTCATGAATGCTTGCTGGCAATTAAAGAGGGAAAAAAACTTCAGGAAGGAAAAAGGGAAAAATTAGAAAGTAATGAATATTATTTAAAAACAGCAGAAGAAATGACTGAGCTGTTTTTGTCTTATCCTGATGCTTTGGAAAATACTCTACGTGTTGCCGGGAAATGTAATGTTATGCTCGCGGCGGATAAAAAGAATTTGCCGAGATATCCGCTGGAAGATTCTGTTACGGCTGATGAATTTCTTGAAGAATTGTGCTGGAAAGGTTTTCAAAAACGATACGGGGAAGGACGGGGGGATTATAAGGAAAGACTGTCTTATGAGCTTGCTGTTATCAAGCGAATGAAATTTTCTGATTATTTCTTGATTGTCTGGGATTTTATGCGGTTCGCAAGAGAAAATAGAATTCTTGCGGGTCCCGGTCGGGGGTCTGCGGCAGGATCCATGGTTGCCTACTGTTTATATATTACAGATGTCGATCCGATGGAACACGGACTTTTATTTGAGCGCTTTTTAAATCCGGAACGAATCACTATGCCTGACATTGATATTGACTTTCCCGACAACAGGCGGGATGAAGTCATCCGGTATGTGGCAAATAAATACGGGAAACAGCATGTTGCTCAAATTATTACTTTTGGAACGCTTGCAGCCCGCGCCGTGTTACGTGACGTCGGAAGGGTTTTCGGCTTAAGTGCAAAGGAACAGGATCATTTGGCAAAACTGGTTCCATCCCGGCTTGGAATTACGTTGCATCAAGCTTTGGAAGAGTCTGAGGGTCTCAGGAAATATCTTGACGAATCCCCTTTGAATAAAAGACTCTTTGAAACTGCCTGCAAATTGGAAGGATTGCCGCGCCATACGTCCATCCATGCGGCGGGAGTGGTGATTTCCGAAGAACCCCTTGTCCAATCTGTTCCGATTCAGGAGGGGCATGATGAAATCTACTTGACCCAGTATTCCATGGAGCATCTTGAGGATGCCGGATTGCTTAAAATGGATTTTCTGGGCTTGAGAAATTTAACTTTAATCGAAAATATCCTTGATGCCATTTCAAGGCACACCGGTCAGACAATTAATATTAAAGAAATTCCTTTAGATGACGGGAAAACATACCGGCTTCTTTCCTCGGGGGAAACAACAGGGGTTTTTCAACTCGAATCAGAAGGGATGCGTAATGTTTTAAGGGAATTAAAACCGAGCCGTTTTGAAGATATTGTGGCTGTTAATGCCCTTTACCGGCCTGGTCCAATGGAAAATATTCCGACGTTCATAAAGAGAAAGCATGGTATTGAGAGAGTTCATTATCCACATCCGGATCTGAAGCCAATCTTGGAAAAGACTTACGGCGTCATCGTTTACCAGGAGCAGATTATGCAAATTGCTTCGACAATGGCCGGTTTTACCTTAGGGGAAGCGGATTTGCTCAGACGTGCCGTCAGTAAAAAGCAAAAGGAGATTCTTGATAAAGAAAGGGAGCATTTTGTTCATGGCTCTGTAAAAAAAGGGTATGACCGCGAAACAGCTAATATGATCTATGATTTGATTGTTAAATTTGCAAATTACGGTTTTAATCGCAGCCATGCAGTGGCATACAGTTTTATAGCTTATCAACTGGCTTATTTAAAGGCTCATTTTCCTTTATTTTTTATGTCCAGTCTGTTGTCGTCAGTGACGGGAAACGAAGGGAAGATTGCAGAATATTTGCGGGAATTGAGAGAAATGGGATTTTCAGTTCTTCCTCCTTCCATAAATAAAAGCGGTTATTCCTTTTTTGTGGAAAACAACCAAATCCGATACAGCTTGGCAGCTATTAAAGGTGTCGGCCATGCGGCGCTTAGGGAAATTTTTAGAGCAAGAAAAAACGGGGATTTTCTCGATTTGTTTGATTTTTGTTTAAGAGTGCCGAGCAAAAGTGTCAATCGAAAAACGATAGAAGCACTTGTTCATTCAGGAAGTTTTGATGAGTTTGGGGTTGACCGCGCTGTACTGTTGGCAAGTATTGATGTGGCAGTGGACCATGCCCAGCTTGTGAAACCGGATGGAGTGGAGCAAGGGGATTTGCTTTTTGAATTAAAGCCAAAGTATGTGGAAACTGAACCGATTAGTCAACAGGATAAGCTCCGGTTTGAAAAGGAAGTACTCGGTCTTTATCTGTCTGATCATCCAGTAACACAATTTGAAAAGTACTTTTCCGTACTGGGAGTGAAACCTTTATCCCGGTTAAGACATATTTCCAGTAATGAAAAAACTGCGGCTCTTATTGGGGAGGTAAGGAAAATCCGCACTAAAAACGGAGAGGCCATGGCATTTTTGACTTTAAGCGATCAGAGCGGTGAACTGGATGCGGTTGTATTTCCACGGACCTATAAGAAGATCATGCTTTTACTGGAGACGGGCAATATTCTTTTATTTCAAGGGAAAATCGATGTTCGCCAGGGAAAATGGCAGTTGATCGTTGACGATGCAGTCGAATTTCAAACTGCAATCAGGAGGATTGAGAAGCAAACCGGGACTTTATATTTAAAAATTGAAAAAAGTATGGAAGATATAAATAAATTACAGGAATTAAAAGAGATCCTTAAAGACAGCAAAGGAAACACAGATGTAGTTTTATTCTATGAAAGTTCAAGGCGTACTATACGCTTGAAACAAGAGCACAGGGTTTCTCCCACAGCCGGTCTTTTGAAAAAACTATCTGCTTTTCTGGGAGAAAAAAATGTTGTGTTAAAATAGCATTTTTCGGGATGAATGAGACTGGGAAAATTCTCCTGATTTTTTAACTGTCAGAAATATTCTTCTTTACAATAATAAAGGATATGTTATATTTGTTTCTAGAGAATTTTGGGTCACGACCAGTCATAAAAGCTGGCTTTTTTTCATATATTTATTGATATTTTAAAAAACGCCAATTAAAATATCTCATGTGTCTGAATTGACTGAAAATCTATTGTGTTGTATGGCCTGAATGAAATTTTGCAGATTTGAAATAAAAATAAGAGTTTTTTATAAAAGAGGAGTGAAGCAGCCTTGAGTTTGCGAGAAGAAGCTTTACAAATGCACAGAGCGAATAAAGGAAAATTAGAATCAAGATCAAAAGTACCTGTAAGGAATGCAAAAGATTTAAGTCTTGCGTATTCACCGGGTGTTGCGGAGCCCTGTAAAGAAATCGATAAGAATCCGGATACGGTTTATGATTATACGATGAAGGGCAATATGGTAGCAGTAGTTTCTGATGGAACCGCGGTCCTGGGACTTGGAAATATCGGGCCGAAAGCCGCTTTGCCGGTAATGGAAGGAAAAGCGGTTTTATTTAAAAGTTTCGCAGGAGTAGACGCATTCCCGATTTGTTTAAACACAACAGATGTGGACAAGATTGTCGAAACAGTGAAGCTTCTCGAGCCCGGATTCGGCGGTGTGAATTTGGAGGATATTGCTTCTCCGCGCTGCTTTGAGATCGAAGACAGACTGAAAAAGGAATTGGAGATACCTGTGTTCCATGATGACCAGCACGGAACTGCGATCGTTACTGTTGCCGGTCTTGTAAACGCCCTAAAATTGGTCGGCAAAAAGATGTCCGACATTAAAATCGTTGCGAACGGAGCAGGTGCGGCCGGCATTGCCATTATTAAGCTGCTTCACAGTTACGGTGTTAAGGATATTATTATGTGTGATACCAAAGGAGCCATCTATGAGGGCCGCAGCGAAGGCATGAATGTGATCAAGGAGGAAGTTGCCAAATTCACCAACAAAGAGTTAAAGACAGGAACATTGGAGGAAGTTATCGTTGGTGCTGATGTTTTCATCGGCGTGTCTGTTGAAGGCGCTCTGACAGGAAAAATGATTCAATCGATGAATAAAGATCCGATCATTTTTGCGATGGCAAACCCGACACCGGAAATTATGCCGGAAGATGCCAAGAAATTTGGTGCCAGGGTTGTGGGAACCGGCCGTTCTGATTTTCCAAATCAGGTCAACAATGTTCTTGCTTTTCCGGGAATTTTCCGTGGTGCATTAGAGGTGCGGGCAAAAGAAATTAATCAGGAAATGAAACGTGCTGCGGTTGAGGCGATTGCCAGTCTTGTCAGCGATGATGAACTATCTGAGGATTATGTGATTCCTGCGCCGTTTGATCCCCGTGTGGCGCCTGAGGTTGCAGCAGCAGTGGCCAAATCTGCCATGGAGACAGGTGCTGCGAGAATAGAAGTTGATTTGGAACAAGTAAGAGAAAAAACGAGACGCCTGTCCACGATTGGTTAAATACTAAAGCGAGTGATATACACCATGACATCCGGAGTGACACATAATAAAGTATATATTGAAATTGTGAAAAAGTTGAAAGAGATGGTTAAGAGAGACGGTTTAAAGCCGGGAGACAGGATCCCTTCCGAAAGGGAATTGTCAGAGCGCCTGAATGTCGGGCGCTCCTCGGTAAGGGAGGCTTTAAGATCTCTCGAATTATTGGGATTGATTGAAACCCGGAGAGGGGAAGGTACTTTTTTCCGGCATGCGCATGGCAATCAGCTTGTCCAATTATTGGGCGCGTTTATTTTGCAGGATGAACGGGCCAGAGAAGATATTATTGAAACGAAACAGTGCATTGAAATGGATTGTTTAAGACTTATTGTCCGAAGAAATAATGAGGACAAACTTCTCCGTTTAAAAACCCGGGTGCTTAACCGGACAGTTTCGGATGACGAATTTTTTAAGGAAATAGCCGAATTGGCCGGAAACTATTTAATTTACCGAATTTGGATGGTTTTAAATGACTATTGGTTTTCTCTTGAAATTCCTTCATTGCAAAATGATAAAAAGGATTATTTGGCTTTGATTGATGCCCTTATAAGCAAGGATTGGAACCTGATATCGGGATTATACAAAAAGCTCCGCTCAAAAGAAATTAATACTAAATTTGAATTTTAGGAAATTTATACGATTGTTAAATAATTAAATAGATGGTTAGATATAATTAAGTTGGCCAATTTCAGAGCGCGTTGGCCCCGCAGGCTTTTTGCGGGAGCAGCAGGACCAGTTGAAATAGTAAAAAACAAGCCTTTTTTAAGGCATTATTTTTTTACCGGGTGGTCTGACCACTGGTGGTATAAAATGGTTTGTTTTTCCCAACACTTAATTCTCGGTGAAGGCCGGTTTCTGTGGAATTACGTCCGCAAGGATAGAACTTCCTTTGTTTGCAGAATTAGGTGAAAAGTCTTAGTTTTGGGGAGGTTTTGTTTTGCTGAAAGATTTGTTTACTAAAAATACGAAGAAGAAGAAATATGCAACTATTCCTTCCACAAGGTTGCAACAGGATGTTCCGGAAGGAATTATGAGCAAGTGCCCTCAGTGCAAGAAAATTATGTATTCCAAGGAATTGGCTAAGAATTTAAAGGTTTGCCTGGAGTGTGGCTATCATTATCCAATGAATGCCAGAGAAAGATTGGAAAGTTTTCTCGATGAGGGGAGTTTTTCGGAATTTGATCAAGACATGATGTCAGGGAATCCGTTGAACTTTCCGGAGTATATTGAGAAACTTGAGCAGGATCGGAAGAAAACGGATATAAATGAAGCCGTTGTTGTCGGAAAAGGACTTGTCGACGGTCATGAGGCAGTTGTTGCAGTAATGGACTCTACTTTCAGGATGGGAAGTATGGGTTCCGTAGTCGGCGAAAAAATTACGAGAGCAATTGAAAAAGCGGATGAATGGTCACTTCCGTTTATCATCTTTACTGCTTCAGGCGGGGCAAGAATGCAGGAAGGTGTCCTTAGTTTAATGCAAATGGCAAAGACCAGCGCTGCCTTGAAAAAGTACAGTAATAACGGCGGGTTGATTATTACAATTATGACCCATCCGACGACAGGAGGAGTGTCTGCCAGCTTTGCTTCATTAGGAGATTACAACCTGGCAGAGCCGGGTGCATTAATCGGCTTTGCTGGCAGAAGAATTATTGAGCAGACGATTCGCGAGAAATTGCCGTCCGATTTTCAAACAGCTGAATTTCTTCTCAAACGGGGGCAATTGGATGCAGTGATTCCAAGGGCAGAGCTGAGGGAGAAAATCGCAAATATCCTTGATATTCATGAGTCAGGAGGCGATGTGGAATGGTAGGCGAATTGGAATTTGAAAAACCCGTTCTTGAATTGAAAAAGAAAATAGCCGAGCTGAAAGAGTTTACTGCAAAAACAGAAGTCGATTTGACGGAAGAAATCGCCAAACTTGAAGCCCGGTTAGAAAAGCTTGAAAGGGATATTTATGAAAATCTCAAGCCTTGGGACAGAGTTCAGATTGCCCGCCATCCCCAGCGCCCGACTACTTTAGATTATGTTCCCCTGTTGTTCACAGATTTTTTTGAGTGCCACGGAGATCGCAATTTTGGTGACGATGAAGCAATTGTCGGCGGGATTGCAAAATTCCACGGCCTCCCTGTGACAATAATTGGTCACCAAAGGGGTAAAGATACTAAAGAAAATATCCGCCGGAATTTTGGGATGCCCCATCCGGAAGGATACCGAAAAGCGTTAAGGCTTATGAAACAAGCGGAAAAATTCCGCCGCCCCATTATTACTTTCATTGATACAAAGGGAGCATATCCCGGCAAGGCAGCCGAGGAAAGAGGACAAAGTGAAGCGATTGCGAGGAATCTTTTTGAAATGGCCGGATTAAGGGTTCCTGTTATTTGTATAGTAATCGGGGAAGGAGGAAGCGGCGGCGCGCTGGCTCTGGGTGTGGGTAACCATCTGCATATGCTGGAGAATTCCACATATTCCGTTATTTCTCCGGAAGGAGCCGCTTCCATTCTATGGAGGGATGCAGGCAAAGCTAAAGTCGCGGCAGAAAAAATGAAAATTACTGCCCCGGATCTTAAAGAGTTGGACATTATTGATGAAATTATTCCCGAAGTAAAAGGGGGAGCCCATAAGGATACAGTTCTCCAAAGCAAAGCAATTGAAGAGGTTCTCCGGCGTTCGCTTAAACAATTGCTTCCTTTGTCAGAGGAAGAGTTAATCGCGCAAAGATATAATAAATACCGGGCAATTGGCCGTTATACAGTTGCCGGTGAGTATATAGAAATTCAATCATAATGATAAAATCGGGAGGAAGATGTGAGGTTTTCCCCCGATTTTCCGGTTATATGCCCGTTTTATTCCCCTGCTTTTCCTCTTTTCTTTATTAAGTAAAAAATACCACTCTCAAATAGGTTTTCACGGTTTTGCTATTCTTTTAAAATAAAAAAATGTTTGAACAGTCTGTAGTCAGTAAAATTCTGTTACTAATGATAATTCTGTCTTTTTGTAAATATTAACAATTTGGTTGAGAACCTAATTTGTTCATGTTATTTTAGAAATATTCAAGTGGAATTTGTTTATAATAAAATAGATATAATGGTAAATATTGTTTATCCCGTTAAAAAAAGAATTAATGTTTATATTTTACTCTTAGAGGTGACAAACATGAAGAAAATTGGTGTTCTGACCAGTGGCGGAGATGCTCCGGGAATGAATGCAGCCATTCGGGCAGTAGTCAGAAAAGCGATTTATCATGGGTTAGAAATTTACGGGGTCTATGGGGGATATGCCGGGCTTTTGAATGGTGATATTGAGAAACTTGATTTGGGGTCGGTAGGAGATATTATTCATAAGGGAGGAACGGTTTTATATACGGCACGCTGTGAAGAGTTCAAAACAAGAGAAGGCCAGGAAAAGGGACTGGCCCGGTTAAAGGAGTACGGGATAGAAGGACTCGTTGTTATCGGCGGGGACGGCTCATTCAGAGGGGCAGAAGCCCTTACGAAACTCGGTTTTCCCTGTGTCGGTGTTCCGGGAACGATTGATAACGATATTGCGGGGACAGACTTTACGATTGGTTTTGATACAGCCTTAAATACGGTCATTGATGCAATTGATAAGATTCGTGATACGGCCACATCCCATGAGAGGACGTTCATTATTGAAGTAATGGGGCGCAGCGCCGGTCATATTGCTTTATGGGCAGGCTTGGCAGACGGTGCGGAATCCATTTTAATTCCTGAGGAACCATTTTCGATCGAAGAAGTTGTTGAGCGTCTGAAACAGGGAAATGACCGCGGCAAACGGCACAGTATTATTATTGTGGCTGAGGGTGCAGGCAGTGCTCTTGAAATTGGCAAGAAAATAAAAGAGGCAACAAATTATGATACAAGAATTTCTGTGTTGGGACATATCCAAAGAGGGGGGTCTCCGACAGCTTGTGACAGAGTACTGGCGAGCCGTCTCGGCGCACATGCAGTTGATCTTCTTTTGCATAAAAAAGGAGGAAGAGCCGTCGGAATTGTAAATAATAAGATTGTAGACTATGACATTGCCGAAGTGTTTAAGCATGAACATACGATTGATAAAGATTTATTTGAGTTATCTAAGATTTTGTCCATTTGACGGACGGGGGAACTAAGGAGGTTTTATTTTAGATGCGAAAAACTAAAATTGTCTGTACCATTGGACCGGCCAGCGAAAGTGTGGAAATGCTGTGCAAATTAATCGAAGCCGGTATGAATGTAGCCCGATTGAACTTTTCACACGGGGATTACGAAGAACATGGGCAGAGAATTAAAAACATCAGAGAAGCAGAAAGATTGACGAATAAAAACGTCGCTATTCTTTTAGATACAAAAGGACCGGAAATTCGCACTCATAATATGGAGGAAGGTGCGATTGAGCTAAAAACCGGGGATTCAGTCATTATTTCCATGAAAGAAGTACTCGGGACTCCCCAAAAAATTTCAGTCACCTATGAGGGCCTGATTGATGATGTTCAAATCGGTTCAAGGATTCTTTTGGACGATGGTTTAATTGGGCTTGAAGTAACGAAAATTGATAAGGAACAACAGGAAATTCATACAAAGATTCTTAACGGAGGTATTTTAAAGAATAAAAAAGGTGTAAATGTCCCGGGTGTTTCGGTCAGATTGCCGGGGATTACCGAAAAGGATGCTGCCGACATCATGTTTGGAATAGAGCATAAAGTGAATTTTATTGCGGCATCTTTTGTAAGACGGGGTTCCGATGTTTTGGAAATCCGCAATTTGCTGGAAAAGAACGGCGGAGAACATATACATATCATTCCTAAAATAGAAAACCGTGAAGGTGTGGAAAATATTGATGAAATTTTGGAACTCTCTGACGGTTTGATGGTGGCCCGGGGAGACTTAGGAGTGGAGATTCCTGCAGAAGAGGTTCCGCTTGTGCAAAAGCTTTTGATTAGAAAATGTAATCATTTGGGCAAACCGGTGATTACTGCCACGCAAATGCTTGATTCCATGCAGAGAAATCCGCGTCCGACACGTGCGGAAGCCAGTGATGTTGCTAATGCAATATTTGACGGGACAGATGCCATTATGTTGTCGGGAGAAACGGCAGCAGGCATGTATCCGGTAGAAGCTGTGCAAACGATGCATAACATAGCTTCCCGTGCGGAAACCGCCCTCGATCATAAAAGGATTTTAACGAACCGGAGCAAGGATACAGAGCATAATATAACCGATGCTATCTGCCAATCGGTCGCACATACAGCTTTAAATCTCAACGTAAAAGCTATTATTACTCCAACTGAAAGCGGGCATACTGCTTCCATGGTTGCCAAGTATCGCCCTAAGGCTCCCATTATAGCGGTAACCACCCATGAAAGTGTTTTAAGAAGACTTGCTCTGGTATGGGGTGTTTATCCCCGTTTGTCCAAGGAGTCGACTACCATTGATGAAATGCTTGATGTGGCAGTGGATGAAAGCCTTCGAAGTGAAATTATTAAAGAAGGCGACCTTGTCGTAATCACAGCCGGCGTGCCTGTGGGAGAATCCGGAACAACCAATTTAATGAAAATCCATGTAGTGGGGGATATTCTTGTAAAAGCCCAGGGAATTGGCCGTAAATCTGCTTTTGGCAAAGTAGTTATTGCCCGTACGTTACAGGAAGTTGAGGCAAAAGGAACAAAAGAGAAAATCCTTGTTACGACAAGCACTGACGCAGATTTTGTTCCTTTCATGGAGGATTGTATTGCCGTGATCACAGAAGAAGGCGGCTTGACAAGCCATGCTGCTGTTGTCGGATTGAATCTGGGGATTCCGGTTATAGTCGGTGCAAAAAAGGCAACCGCTTTGTTGCGGGACGGCCAGGAAATTACGGTTGATGCCAAAAGGGGTGTAGTTTACAGCGGACATGCCCGCGTTCTGTAATTTTACCTAAAATGAAACAAGAATAAATAAGTCTGACCGGATGTTTTTTCCGGGTCAGACTTTATTTTTGGGGGATTCCACTGTAAAAAATAATTGCCGGAAAATGCGGAATCGTGAAAAGCCCCCGGCAATTACTGCACTTTTCTTGCGCTTTTTTCAGGCATTTTGTAAAGTAGGATCAAGATAAAGACTGGAGGCAAAATGGTGCGGTATTTACTGTTTTTCTTAATTGTTATCCCTGCCGTTGAAATAGGTATTCTTCTTTTTGCAGGTAAAACGATCGGAGTATTGCCGACTGTAGCCCTCATTGTCGCAACGGGCTTTTTGGGGGCTTATTTAGCTAAAAAGGAAGGATTGGAGACTGTAAAAAAAGCCAGGTTTGAAATGCAATTTGGCCGGTTGCCCGGAGAAGCAATTTTAGACGGTATATGTGTTTTATCCGGGGGAATTTTTTTATTAATGCCGGGATTTTTAACAGATGTGCTCGGATTGTTTCTTTTGGTTCCTGTTACAAGAAGATTATTTAAAAAGCTCCTTAAAAAGTGGATGGCTAAATGGCTGGAAAGAGGTACGATCACGATTATAAGATAAGGCAGTTTCAAGAATGTTTTTGAACATTCCTGTTTGATACATAAAACAGGCAGGAGACCGGAAGCGGCGGTAAGACGGGCTGCCGTTCCCCTGATTAATATATTTGTTGTTTTGCAAGGTGCAGCCGGGAATCATTTCACCCTTAATTTAAGATAAAAAACGTCAGCCTGAAACAGACTGACGTTTTTTGTTCTTATTATTTTATTGCTTTAACGGATAAAATACGCCGAATGGGGCTTAAGCTTCTTTTCCTTTTATATATTTCCAAATATCTTGAAAAACCTTGGCCCGGTGAAGAGTTGTCAAAAAGACAAGGGTAACGGGGCCGACAATCAAGCCGAGAAAACCGAACAATTTGAAGCCGACAAACAAAGCTACAAGTGTCGCAAGGGGATCCATCCCGATATTGGTTGAAAGTATTTTCGGTTCCACCAGCTGCCTTTGGACAAGGACAACGACATAAAGAACAGTCAGTCCAATCGCTAATCCGGTTCCCCCCGTAATAAATTCATAAATAATCCAGGGAACAAATACAAGTCCCGTGCCCAGATAAGGAAGGAGGTCGAGCACACCTGCTATAAGGGCAATCAGAACGGCGTGATCAACCCGCAAAATCAGCAAACCGACGAGGATGATTACGGTAGTCATTGACACAAGAGTAAGCTGTGCTTTGACAAATCCGAACAAGGCCTTTTTCAGGTCTTCATAAACCGTTTTACTGCTTGATTTTGCCCTGGTTGGCACCCATTTCGCGGCCATGGACTTCAGACGGTCCCAATCTTTGCTGATGAAAAAAGTGCCAAGCAAAGAAAAAATAAAAACTGATGCAGCATTGGGAATCCAACTGAAAAAGTCAGGTATTTTTTCAAAAAAACTTTTCAGGAATTGCCCTCCCGATGTCACGATCGCATTACCGGCGTTTTCAATTGTTGTCAGAATGGTATCCTGCTGCCCGGAATCCAGACTGTCAAATAGATTGGCAATTTGGTTATACAATGGAATAATTTGCGAAGCAATAAAATGCTCCAGATGATTGATTAATGTTTCCAGCTGGCGCGGAACCACATCTGCCAAGTAATTTGCTCCGGAAATTATTTCAGCAATAAGCAGGGTGATTAATCCTGCGAAAACTGCAAAAATAATCACTAATCCGATTAGAACCGCCAGTGCCCTCGGCAGTCTGGCCTTTCTTTCCAGCAGGTTCACAAGCGGGTTAATCAGTAACGCCATAAAAAAGCCGATAATAAACGGGTAAATTAGTTTGGAAATATAATATAATCCAAGAAGCCCGAATACAATTATTCCGATAACCGCAAGGAACCTGAGGAAACGGTGCAGATACATTTTGTTCAAGTTTCTTCCCTCCTTCTTAAAATTGATATTATATGTAACAGAAAAATCAACCGCCGTCTTCGTCAGAATCGCCGCATAAAACAAATCCATTCTTTAAGTGTACATGATTGTTTACCTCAGATCGAGAAAAATCCCTTGATTGTAATTTTGCCGCTTTCGGTGAGAAGACCACTGCCTCAAGGAATGAAGTGAGCAGGCAGGGAAGTTCAATATGAAATAAGGAAAGATTATTTTCATGATTGGTCATGAATTTCTTTGATTTACAATTTTTAAAGTTGAAAATGCATGACAATTTTAAACAGGCGTTTTTGCAAATTTCAATAAATGTAAGCGGATAAAAAGAAAATTAATGATAAAAAAATCCTGCTTTTGTAAAAAGAGACTATCACTTTTTTCTATTTAATGGTTGAAACCTGTTACAATTGTACATAATTATCGGCATAAATAGTAATAAAGTTATCTTACTAAATGGGTAAACTAAAGGAAAAGATTAACAAAAAATGATATTTTTAGATTATTTTTTGTTTTGGGAAGCAAAAAGTAAAATAAAATATTTCCTCTTAGCTGTTTAAAATTGTAGAATAAGAAAGAAGGTTATCCAATTGTCGGAGTCTGTTGCTTTTTTATTGCTTCTTTTATTAATCGGTTATATTGCCAAAAACCAATCACTGTTCGTTGCGGTGACCGTTCTTCTTGTCCTGAAAGTGTTGATGGTTGATGCAAAGTTCTTTACTTTTATTCAATCAAGGGGAATCAATTGGGGTGTCACGATCATTACCATTGCCGTGCTGGCCCCGATTGCAAGCGGTGAAATAGGCTTTAAAGATCTTGCTGATGCATTAAAATCTGTGTATGCCTGGATAGCTTTACTTTCAGGAATGGCAGTGGCGCTACTTGCCAAGGGCGGCGTGACGCTGTTGGCAAAGGATCCCCATATTACAACGGCCCTGGTTTTCGGGACGATTTTGGCTGTTTCCTTGTTTCAGGGGGTGGCTGTCGGACCGTTAATAGGTGCAGGAATTGCCTATACGGTGATGAAATTTTTTGAATTTTTTCGATAAGCTGCCTTAAATCATTAACAATATTGTCATAATTTAAATTTTTTCGTTAGCGGAAAACCCTTTATTTTCAAGGGTTCAGCGATTTTTTCGTTTTGTTATGCTAATAATTTTTGACATTTTTGTTCTTTTTTCATTCACAAAAATCAGATAATTGTTTATAATAAATGCTGTATTTAGAATTCAGAAAACAAATTAATTTTATAACTATAGGAATAGTGTTAATATAATTGAAAGCATTTTCTTTGCACCAACAAGCGAATCATGCTAATTGTATACTAAATGCGGTCAAACCGCTCTTAACATTGGTCTGTAGTTGGCAGTTTTCTGCCGGCTTTAATGGTCACTGGTTGACCGATATAGATATAATTCAGATTTTTCTGAAAATATATGTAGACTCCAATCTACATAAATTACAGACAAAAAATTTGGGGTATGGGGAAATTTTTAAAAAGAAAAGGAGAGATGTATTATGACAGTAACACGTGGTCTAGAAGGGGTTGTAGCAACAGAATCTTCTATCAGTTCAATCATCGATGACACATTGACATATGTTGGTTATAATATCGATGATTTGGCTGACAATGCCTCTTTTGAAGAAGTAGTCTATCTTCTATGGCACAGAAGACTTCCGAACAGCTTGGAATTGGCTGAATTGAAAACTCAATTGGCTGAAAATGCAGAAATTCCTCAAGAAGTACTAGATCATTTTAAAATGTATCCAATTGACAAAGTTCATCCAATGGCTGCACTCCGCACAGCAATCTCTATGCTTGGCCTTTACGATGAGGAAGCAGACGTAATGGATGCTGAAGCAAACTATCGTAAGGCAATCAGACTTCAAGCAAAAGTTCCAACCGTTGTAACATCCTTTGCACGTATCAGAAAAGGCTTGGAGCCTGTAGCACCACGTAAAGATTTAAGCTTTGCAGCTAATTTCCTGTATATGCTGTCAGGCAAAGAACCGGATGCCATTGCTGAAGAAGCATTTAATAAAGCATTGGTTCTTCATGCAGACCATGAATTAAATGCTTCAACATTTACATCACGTGTCTGCGTAGCTACTCTGTCTGATGTATATTCCGGTATTACAGCTGCAATCGGCGCTTTGAAAGGACCTCTTCACGGCGGTGCCAATGAAGCGGTTATGAAGATGCTGACAGAAATCGGTTCAATTGACCGTGTTGACTCATATATCAACGAAAAACTTGCCAATAAAGAAAAAATCATGGGATTCGGTCACCGCGTGTATCGTAAAGGGGATCCCCGCGCGAAACACTTAAAAGTAATGTCAGAAAAACTGACCAGACTTACAGGCGAGCCGCAATGGTATGAAATGTCCACAAGAATTGAAGAAATTGTTACAGGACAAAAGAATTTACCGCCAAACGTAGACTTCTATTCTGCGTCAGTTTATCACAGCCTTGGTATCGATCATGATTTATTTACACCAATTTTTGCAGTAAGCCGCATGAGCGGATGGCTGGCTCATATTCTTGAGCAATATTCCAACAACCGTCTCATCCGTCCGCGTGCTGAATATGTCGGTCCTGGAATGCAAAAATATGTACCAATTGAACAAAGAGGTTAAAAAAACTCGTAATTTCAAAAAAATATGTTATAATAATATCGTGTTTGGAAAAGGATGACTTATGTCTCGAATTTTTCCAGCGATAACGATAAAATTAACTGACCTGTTTGAAAGGACAGATTAACAGGATAATAAAGAAAATCGAAGGTTAGAGAGAGGATTCTCCTAACCTTCGATTATGATGATGTGTAAGCGAGCTCAAAAACCGTGAAGGGCCATAATTGAAAAAGACGATCTCATTTTTCACTGATAAGGATTTCAGTTCTATGCCTGTCAGTGCTTACACAGAGATATAGATACAGCTACTAATTTGGAGGGAGAAAAAATGGGAGAAAAAATCACAGTTACAAACGGAGTATTAAACGTTCCAAACAATCCAGTCATACCTTTTATTGAAGGGGATGGAATTGGTCCGGACATTTGGGCGGCAGCTTCAAGAGTTCTTGATGCAGCAGTGGAAAAGGCATACAAAGGCGAAAGAAAAATTGAATGGAAAGAAGTACTTGCAGGGGAAAAAGCATTCAAACAAACCGGAGAGTGGCTTCCTCAAGAAACATTGGATGTAATCAGAGAGTATTTAATTGCCATTAAAGGTCCGCTTACAACTCCAATCGGTGGAGGAATCCGTTCTTTAAACGTTGCCCTTCGCCAAGAACTTGACTTATTCGTATGTCTGCGTCCCGTTCGTTATTTTGAAGGTGTTCCTTCGCCAATTAAGCGTCCTCAGGACACAGATATGGTAATTTTCCGCGAAAACACTGAAGATATTTATGCCGGAATTGAATGGGCGGAAGGAACGGAAGAAGTTAAGAAAGTGATTAAATTCCTTCAAGAAGAAATGGGAGTTAAAAAGATTCGTTTCCCTGAGACTTCAGGTATCGGAATTAAGCCTGTTTCTAAAGAAGGCACAACCCGCTTAGTTCGTGCTGCCATTGAATATGCAATCAGAGAAGGACGCAAATCTGTTACCCTTGTTCATAAAGGAAATATCATGAAGTTCACAGAAGGTGCATTTAAGAACTGGGGTTATGAGCTTGCCGAAAAAGAATATGGTGACAAAGTATTTACATGGGCTGAGTATGATCGCATTAAAGAAGAAAAAGGTGTGGAAGCAGCCAATAAGGCTCAGGCAGAAGCAGAAGCTGCAGGCAAAATTATAATCAAAGACGCTATCGCAGATATCTTCCTGCAACAGATCTTAACTCGTCCGCGTGAGTTTGATGTGGTTGCAACGATGAACCTGAACGGAGACTACATCTCCGATGCGTTAGCAGCTCAAGTCGGCGGAATCGGAATTGCACCCGGAGCTAATATAAACTATGAAACAGGACATGCTATTTTCGAAGCTACACACGGTACTGCACCGAAATATGCAGGCTTAGATAAAGTGAATCCGTCTTCTGTTATTCTGTCCGGAGTGTTGATGCTTGAGCACTTGGGCTGGAAAGAAGCAGCAGATTTAATTGTTAAAGCCATTGAAAAAACAATTGCTTCCAAAGTAGTTACCTATGACTTTGCCCGTTTAATGGATGGAGCAACTGAAGTAAAATGCTCTGAATTCGGCGATGCATTAATTAAGAATATGGATTAAATTCTTATATGGTAATTGGAGGCTGACGCAAGATTTGTTGTCAGCCCCTTTACATATCAATTAATGGATAGTTTTGCTTTCGTACACTAAAGGAGGGAATTTCAATGTCTTTAAGACGTAAGAAAATTTCAGTCATAGGCGGAGGATTTACCGGAGCAACAACTGCATTCCTACTCGCACAAAAAGAGTTGGGTGATGTGGTGCTTGTTGATATCCCGCAAATGGAGAATCCTACAAAGGGTAAGGCTCTTGATATGTTAGAAGCAAGCCCGGTTCAAGGTTTTGATGCAAATATAATTGGTACTTCCAATTATGAAGATACAAAGGATTCTGATATCGTAGTCGTTACAGCGGGAATTGCCCGGAAACCCGGAATGAGCCGTGACGATTTGGTTCAAACGAATGAAAAAATTATGAAGAGCGTTGCACAGGAAATTGTCAAGTATTCTCCAAATGCTTTTGTAGTCGTACTGACAAACCCTGTTGATGCAATGACTTATACTATTTTTAAAGAAACCGGTTTTCCGAAAAACCGCGTAATCGGTCAATCAGGTGTTCTTGATACTGCTCGTTTCCGTACGTTCGTTGCTCAAGAATTGAACGTTTCCGTCAAAGATGTAACCGGCTTTGTATTAGGTGGACACGGAGACGACATGGTTCCTCTTGTAAGATATTCCTATGCCGGTGGTGTTCCTTTAGAAACGTTAATTCCAAAAGACCGCATGGAAGCCATTGTTGAACGCACCCGTAAAGGCGGCGGTGAAATTGTGAATCTGTTAGGAAACGGTAGTGCTTACTATGCTCCGGCTGCCTCCTTAGTTGAAATGTGCGAAGCGATCCTTAAGGATCAACGTCGTATTCTTCCGGCGATCGCTTACCTTGAGGGAGAATACGGATTTGAAGGAATTTACCTTGGTGTTCCGACGATCCTTGGAGGAAATGGAATTGAAAAGGTAATTGAACTTGAATTAACTGCTGAAGAAAAAGCGGCTCTTGAGAAATCAGCAGAATCTGTTCGCAATGTAATGTCAGTTTTATCATAATCCATATTCGTTCGAATAGCTGTCCCTGAAATTTTTAAGTTCCAGGGACAGCTTTTTTATTATGTGCCCGGTTTTTTGTTTAGACTGTAGCACTTTGTATAAAGAGATATAATCAGGGATTTAATAAATTGCTTTAGATCCCAAATTGAAATGAAAAAACAGACTTGGGTTATCAAAAATTGGTTCTGGGGCTTGTTTGAAGGAGAAATATGACTAAGGGGGAAATAACACTTAATATTATGGCCTGTTTGAAAAATCATAAATAAAAACCGGATTCCAAAATCTGATTTTAGATCCCATATAATAGAAAAGACGAACGGAACGGGATTAAAACCCATAGCTAGATCCCGAGTAGAGACAGGTTTGCTGTAAACTGTCCCCAACATGCTTTTTTGGGTCCCAAATATCAAAAAATGATTTAAAACGGGCTTTAACCTTTCAAGTTGCATCACCATAAAAGAAGTAAATTCAAAACAGGACTCAAAGTCCCTCCTTAAGTCCCATTCTATTTATTTCGCCAAAAAACATCACCGCAAATCCACAAAAACTCCTCGTCCCGACAGTTTTCAGGAAGCAGCCAAAGGTCCGAATTGTGTTTGATTTTGTCGTAAGGCGCAGAACAATTGTTATTTTTGAAATGACTCTATAAAATTTTGACAAACGAAAATTACAATTTTTTTATTTATTTTACAAAAACGGCTAAGTTTAAAAATATTGTAAATTTCGTAAACTGGGAAATATTTATATTATAATGGACTATAGCACAGAAAATAGATAAATTTCGGAGGCTTTTAGAGTGAAGAAGATTTTAATTGTTGATGATGAGCAGTCCATTTTGACTTTACTTCAGTACAACCTGGAGCAGTCCGGGTTTGAAGTTATTTCAGCGGTGGATGGAGAAGAGGCAAAAAATAAAGCATTGATGGAGCGACCTGACCTGATTGTGCTTGATTTGATGCTGCCAAAGCTTGATGGAATTGAAGTGTGTAAACAACTCAGGCAGCAAAAGCTTGAAACTCCGATTTTAATGCTTACAGCAAAGGACGATGAGTTCGACAAGGTGCTGGGATTGGAGTTAGGGGCTGATGATTATATGACAAAGCCCTTTAGTCCGCGGGAGCTTGTCGCACGCGTGAAAGCCATTTTGAGGCGTACCGGGAACAGGACTGTTTCGGAAGAGGAAAAGGAACAAGAGGAAGAAACGATTCAAGTGGGTGAACTGAAAATTTTCCCGGAGCATTACGAGGCCTATTATAAAGATGAATTATTGGAATTGACTCCAAAAGAGTTTGAACTCCTTCTTTATTTATCTCAAAATAAAGGCCGTGTTTTGACGAGGGACCAGTTGCTGAGCGCTGTTTGGAATTATGATTTTGCCGGGGATACAAGAATAGTAGATGTGCATATTAGTCATTTGCGGGATAAGATGGAAGAAAACACTAAAAAACCGGTTTATATCAAAACCATTAGAGGGTACGGGTATAAGCTTGAGGAGCCGCGGCAAGGATGAAAAGTTACCGGACAAAGCTGTTCTTCGGCCTTCTGTCCCTGATTTTTATTGTCTTAATCAGTTTAGGTTTGCTGCTCGGTGAGTTATTCAAGAGTTATTACAGCCGGTCCATTGACAGCCGGATGGTGAAGGAAGCAGATTTGATTGCAGAATATATAAGAAACAGTGACGGAAATAAGGATATGTTGCGGAGAAAAATGGAAATATTCAGTGAATCATTAGACTCACGTATTTCCATTGTCAGCAAAGAAGGCGACATTCTTTTTGACAGCCGGGAAGGGGATGATACGAATTTTACTCCCTATTATGAAACGATCAGGCAAATTGTTGCAGAAAACAGCATCCGGAACAGCAATGAAAAGTATTATGAAGCGGGGGGAGGCAACAATCTCCGTTTTTATTGGAGTACGATTGAGGAAAATGGCCAGGTAACGGGTTATGTTTTCCTCAGTGTAAAGCTGAATGAAATTAAGGATGCCTATAAACAGATTTGGTGGATTTTAATTGTCAGTCTTGGCTTAGCCCTAATTATCATTATGATCATTGGTGCGCGGATTACTGAAAGGTACACGAAACCGATTGAATCGGCAACCAAGGTTGCTTATGAGCTGGCAAGGGGGAATTACCGTGCAAGGACGTATGAAGGCATGGAAAATGAAACGGGGATGCTGAGCACATCCATCAATGTTCTTGCCAGAAATCTTCAAGAAATGGTTAAAGCCAGGGAAATACAGCAGGACCGGCTGACAACTTTAATTGAAAACATGGGGACAGGGCTTATTCTTGTTGACAGCAGGGGATATATCACCCTGATCAACCGTACATATAAGGAAACTTTTCGAATAAAGGAAGAGGATTATATCGGGCATCTATATTATGACGCAATCCGGCACAAGGAGATTTCCAATTTAATTGAAGAAATTTTCATGACTGAACAAAAAGTTCACAGGGAAATCATTATCAGCCTGGATATTGAACGGCGTTATTTTGATGTGTACGGGGTCCCCATCATCGGCACAAATGATGACTGGAAAGGAATTCTCCTGGTATTCCATGATATAACGGAAATGAAAAAGCTGGAGCAAATGAGGAAAGATTTTGTAGCCAATGTTTCTCATGAGTTAAAAACCCCAATTACGTCAATTAAGGGTTTTTCAGAAACCTTATTGGACGGGGCGATGAATGATAAGGATACATTGGAGGCTTTTTTAAAAATTATTTTAACGGAAAGCGAACGTTTGCAAAATCTTGTTCATGATCTGTTGGAATTGTCGAAAATTGAACAGCACGGCAATATTCTTTCCTTTCAAAATTGCAATATGGTCAGTCTGATTGAAGACATTTTGCCAATTCTTGAAAAGAGAGCGGAAGAGAAGAGAATAGAGCTTGTTTTTGAAAAATCTGATGAGGCGGCTTGTGTTGAAGGGGACGAGTACCGCCTGAAACAGGTATTTGTTAATTTGATTACGAACGCTATTAACTACACACCGGATGGAGGCAAGGTAACGGTTTCTTATGCAGATGAGGCGGATTCAGTTTCTGTAAGCGTGAAGGATACAGGAATTGGGATCGATAAAAAAGAACTTCCGCGGATTTTTGAGCGTTTTTACCGGGTGGATAAGGCGAGAAACCGCAGCTCCGGGGGAACCGGTTTAGGACTAGCAATTGTTAAGCATATTGTTGAAGCACATCACGGAGAAATATCCGTGGAAAGCGAATTGGGAAAAGGAACGATTTTTACCGTTAAATTATTTAAAGACTACTTAGCCCGAAAAAGGGTTTTTAATCAATCAGGCCGCAAGTAAGAAGAAGGCATATGAAGTCAAGGCGGCCTGAATTTGCATTTAAAAAGGAGATATGGTACCAATTTTTTTTAAAATAATAATTTGCATACTTACAGTCTGCCCTTTTTAGACAAAATTCGCCTTTGCAATAAAAATTTAACAATAAAAACGATTTACAGTAAAAATCTGAAACTTTTTGTTAGAATATCCGTAAGACCTTTATTAGTAAGGAAAATTTTTGTTTCCTTTTTGCACCCGATATACGGGAAAAATTTGTAATAGGAGGGGGTTATATTTGGTCAGCCTGAAAAGAATATATGCCATTGTCGGGTTTGCAGTTGCGATAGGTATCCTTGGTGTGATCGCTTTTACAACATGGTACACGGTTGATGAATCAGAGCAGGCCGTTATTGTGACATTCGGTAAGGTTGATTCAACTGTTACGGAATCGGGGCTTCATTTCAAATTTCCGTGGCCGGTTCAAAAGGTAGAAAAACTTTCGAAGGAAACGTTCAGTTTAACATTCGGATATACAGAAGAAAATGGTGAAATTAAAGAATTTCCCAATGAAACAAAGATGATTACCGGCGACGAGAATATTGTATTGGCAGATCTCGTTGTTCAGTGGAAAATAACTGATCCGGCCAAGTATTTGTATAATGCCGAAAATCCGAGAGATATTCTCTATGACGCAACTTCAGCCTCATTAAGGAGTATTATCGGAAGTTCAAAAATTGACGATGCCCTGACATCAGGAAAAGCGGAAATTGAAGCTGAAGTTTGGGAATTGCTTACGGCCCTCATGGAAAAATATGATATTGGCATTTCTGTTTTGACTGTTAAGCTTCAGGATGTCGAGCTTCCCAATAAAGAAGTCCGCAAAGCATTTACAGATGTAACGGATGCAAGAGAAACGATGAATACGAAAATTAATGAAGCGAAAAAATACCAAAACAAGAGACTGAATGAAGCAGAAGGGGAAAAGGATGCCATTATTTCCAAGGCCCAGGGGGAAAAAGAAGCCCGCATCCAAAAAGCAATCGGGGATGTAGCAGTATTTAATGAACTTTATAATGCATATAAAGCGAATCCGCGCATAACCAGACAACGTCTTGTTCTTGAAACACTGGAACAGGTGCTTCCGAATGCTGAAATCTATATTATGAATGACGACGGCAATACATTAAAGTACTTCCCAATCCGTCCGTTGGAAAGTCAGAAATCGAAGGCAGAATCGGAAGGAAGTGAAAAGAATGAGCGATGAAAATGTAATTGATATGAAGACCCGAAGCGGAGGCGGAAATTATTTTAATCCCCGTGCTTATATAAAACTGGGAATCACCATCATCATCATTTTTGGTTTGCTGGCATTGATTCTGACAAATATTTTTATTGTCAAAGAAGGCGAATATAAAGTAATCCGCCAATTCGGAGAGGTTGTCCGAATTATTGATAAACCGGGATTAAATTATAAAATACCGTTTATTCATTCTGTCTCAACACTTCCAAAGTATCAATTGACTTATGAAGTTCATGAGTCTGAAATTAACACGAAGGATAAAAAGAGAATTATCATTGACCAATATGCTGTTTGGAAAATTACTAATCCGAAAAAGATGATTAGTAACGCCAGGACTTTGGAAAATGCGGAAGCAAGGATGGAGGAATTCATTTATTCCGTAGTCCGGACAGAAATGGGCCGTTTAAATTATGACGAGATTATTAATGATGAAAAATCTTCCCGGGGTTCTTTAAATGACAAAATTACTAATAAGGTCAACGAGTTATTGGACAAAGCGAATTACGGCATTGTCGTTGTAGATGTCCGTGTAAAACGAACCGACCTTCCTGAAGAAAATGAACAGTCTGTATACACCAGAATGATTTCTGAACGGCATTCAACGGCTCAGGAGTATCTTTCAAAAGGGGATGCCGACAAGAATCGGATTGAAGCTGAAACTGACAGACAAGTTCAGGAAATGATTGCGAAAGCAAAAGCAGATGCGGAAGTAATCCGCGGGGAAGGGGAAGCGGAAGCGGCCCGCATTTATAACGAAGCATTTTCTAAAGATCCGCAGTTTTTTGAACTGTACCGTACGCTGGAATCCTATAAGAAAACAATCAACGGTGAAACGGTTATCGTTCTGCCGGCTGATTCACCATATGCCCGCCTGTTAATGGGGTATATGGAATAAGCGCATTGAACGCAGGCGATGTTTTCTTTTTAACGGCAGGTTACAGGATTGAAATAAAAGACAGGACAAGATAAAAACCGCCATTTTCCTTTCTAAATGCTCTCATGTTAGAATAGGAAGGAGAATGGACGGTTTTTTTTACGGATATTGAAAGTGCCTTGCCGGATTCGGCTTTTTTCATACGGAGTTCATTTGAAAAGTCCGGGAAATTTATCGTTAAAAGGAGGAGTACATTTGTCAAAGAAACTTGTTCTTATCGATGGAAACAGTATTGCATACAGGGCATTTTTTGCTTTGCCGCTGCTCAATAATGATAAAGGGATTCACACGAACGCTGTCTACGGATTTACATTGATGCTGACAAAAATTATCGACGAAGAAAAACCGACCCATATTATGGTTGCTTTTGATGCCGGAAAAACGACTTTTCGACACAAAACGTACAGTGAATATAAAGGTGGCAGACAAAAAACACCTCCGGAACTGTCCGAACAATTTCCATTTATCCGGGAATTATTGGATGCCTGGGGAATTTCCCAATATGAATTGGAAAACTATGAAGCTGACGATATTATTGGAACTCTTTCTTTAAGAGCAGAACAGGAAGGTTTTGAAGTCAAAATCATTTCCGGAGACAAGGACTTGACGCAATTGACTTCGGAACAAACAACAGTGGGAATTACGAGAAAAGGCATCACTGACATTGAGGAATATACTCCTGAACATTTGCGCGAAAAATACGGACTGGCTCCAGAGCAAATTATAGATATGAAAGGATTAATGGGGGACGCGTCAGATAATATTCCCGGCGTGCCGGGTGTTGGTGAAAAAACGGCGATTAAGCTGTTAAAAGAATTTTCTTCCGTTGAAAATGTTCTCCAATCGATTGAAAAAATAAGCGGAAAAAAACTGAAGGAGAAGTTGGAACAGTATAAAGATCAGGCTCTTATGAGCAAGGAGCTTGCAACGATTTTGCGGGAGGCTCCGGTGGAAAAAGAGCTGGACGACTTTAAATATAAAGGAGTTAATAAAGAAAAACTGATTGCCCTGTTCCGGGAACTGGATTTTAAATCATTGCTGGAAAAGTTTGAAGGCGATGCAGCCCCCGGTGAAAAAGCAGAACTGGAACCAATTGAATTTGAACAAATCAGTCATTTAAAAGAGGATCTGTTTACAGGGGAATCTGCTTTTTACCTGGAAGTTTTTGAGGAAAATTATCATTTTGCCCCTGTTATTGGTATCGCTGTGGTAAACGAAAAGGGGAAATATTCTTTAGATCCGGATGATTGTTTACAGTCAGATATTTTTAAGGCCTGGGCCGAGGATCAGACAAAGAAAAAAATTGTTTATGATGCGAAACGGACAGCCGTTGTTTTAAAGCGTTACGGCATCAACCTCCGGGGAGCAGAATTTGATGCCCTTCTGGCTGCGTATCTTTTGAATCCTTCGGAAACGATTGTCGATATTTCAACGATTGCCAATAAATATGGCTATAAAAATGTT